>JAQUCQ010000162.1 GCA_028686145.1 Desulfuromonadaceae bacterium
TTTTGTAAAATTAAAGGACATGACCCAAAAAATTCTGGAAAGTTCAGCGTTAATCAGGAAAGTCCGGTATGCCTCAAATCCCGACCAATTACAGGAAAAGGATGGCGATGCGGATATAATGATCGGTTCTTCTCCTGAAATGTTTGAAATATGGAAGATGGTGGGGAAAATTGCTGATTCGGACGCGTCGGTCCTCATTCAGGGGGAAAGCGGAACAGGAAAGGAGCTGTTGGCAAAGGCGATCTATAACAATTCCGGACGGAAAAACAAGCCGTTTCTGGCCGTAAACTGCGCGGCAATACCCGATAATCTTATTGAAAGCGAGTTGTTCGGTCACGAAAAAGGGGCGTTTACGGATGCTTACTCCAGAAGGATCGGCAAATTTGAGCAGTGTAACGGCGGGACGATGTTCCTGGATGAAATAGGGGAAATGAGTCTGGCAAGTCAAGGGAAACTGTTGCGCGTGCTGGAAGGGCAAGAGTTTGAAAGGGTGGGCGGGAACGAGACGATCAAGGTAGATGTGCGTATTATTGCGGCTACTAACCGGAGTCTGGTTGGCGCAGTGAAAGAGAAAAAATTCAGAGTAGACCTTTTTTACCGGCTAAAAGTTGTCTATTTTTATCTCCCGAACCTACACGAAAGGCGTGAAGATATACCTGTCCTCGTCGATCTTTTTATTAGACAATTTTCGAAAATTCACGGGAAGAAGGTTAAGGGGATATCTTCCGAATCGCTTGATCTCCTCATGGCTCATCCCTGGGAAGGCAATATCCGAGAGCTGAAAAACGCTATAAATACAATGATCATCATGTGCAAAGAAGATGTCATCACGCCCGAAGACATCGAAACGGGTATTGAAATAAAAAAAATGGGTACGAAGACAGTTCCTCAAATAAGGGGAGAGGACATCCACTCGATGTTCACGCAGATTTTTGAGCCGGTTTTCGATAAGATCTGTCTCAGATACAAGGGGACTATCTATGACCAGGTTACAATAGGAATGGAAATGGCCCTTATCGGCATGGCTTTGCAAAAAAATGATAATAACAAGGTTCTTACCGCAAAGATTCTCGGCATCAGTCGGAACACATTACGAGAGAGAATCGAACGCTATAATCTGGCATAAGGACGTTGGATTTATATTGTTCAATCGTTAATTGGAGCAGTAAAACGTCTTGTTTTTTTATTTGTTATGACAGTTCAGGCACAGCGCACTACCGAAATTGCTCATTACCAAGTGGTCTTTTTTCGGATTCAGCGGATCATGACATGTCAGGCATCCAACTCTGCCATTCACAAAAATCATTTTTGAATTAATGGGGTTTGCTGGTTTGTAACTAAGGGGATCCCTGGCAGAGTAAGCGGTATAATTCATACCGATCGGATGCTCCTTCGATACGTTATAATGACTTGTTTTATTGCCGGGGCTGTTCCTGTAATTAACAATAACATCTCTTGAAATATCGCCGTCGTGGCAACCCAGACAACTTTTGCTCAAATAATCCACGTTGTCATTCTGATTGGAAGAAGAGCTTGATGTGCCGAAGAATATGCTTGGATACGTTATATCGTCTGATGCATCGGTCTGAACATTATTGTCGGAAGTTGTGTTGTATGCCAACTGTTTGCTGCCTTCTTTTACTAACAAAGATACGTATTGTTCTCTCATGGGAGAACTTTGTAATTGTTTTGAAAATAAGCATGTTCCATCCGTTCCAGCATATGCATTGCCTACCATCGGGTTTGCCGACATGAAAATGCAAGCTCCTGACACAACGGCAATGATGTTTTTCAAAATGTTTGATTTATATGTTGGTGTGATAATGCTTTTCATGGTCCACCTCTTTGTTCCGCATTTTACTAAGAGCATTACACGGAGCATGCCAGGCCCCAAAAACAGGTTTTGATGTTTATAACTACCTGTTTGTAATCGTAAAATAGGAATTAGTGCGTGACGATACCTGTGAGGATACATCGCTGGGTGGTCAAGAGTTGAACAGGCATTTAAGGGGATTCTCTGCAAGCCCAGAGCTGGCCTGTATGAAGGAATTTGGGCAGAAAAAGGACGTGTTCAAAAGTTGACCATGTGGGGTGAGGCGCAGAGCTTTCCTGGATGAAAAATTATAAATAGGCAGTTAATTTATTGACGCGTCTGAACAAACTGGGATAGCTATCCCTTGTGTGGAATTGGATGTACGCACCTTACCTCCTTGATCTCTTCCATACAGATTCCGAAAGGTATGTATGATTGCTAACTATCCGCTTCTGACAACTCTGATATTTCTTCCCTTGGCCGGCTGCTTGCTGCTCCTGGCGCTCTGGAACCGCGCAGTTTTTGCCCGGACGGCCGCCTTCGGGGTTGCTGTGGTCGAATTGGCCCTGACGGGGTGGCTGTATGCGTCGTGGCAGGGTTTGGCTGGGGGGGCGACGGTCGTGCCCGGTTATCTGCTGCTGGAAGATGCCCCGTGGATACCCTCATTCGGCATTCGCTATTCTCTCGGGCTGGACGGCATTTCTCTCCTGATGGTCATGCTGACCGCGTTTACCTTCTGCGTGGCACTGGCTGTGTCATGGAATGCCATCAAGGAGCGGGCGGTCTTGTTTCTGACGCTGATGCTGGTGATGGAGTCCGGCATCATGGGCGTTTTTCTCGCCCTCGATCTGGCGTTGTTCTACCTCTTTTGGGAGATCATGCTGATTCCGATGTTCTTCCTGATCGGGGTATGGGGGCACGGGCGCAGAATTTATTCGACGATCAAGTTCTTTCTCTTCACCATGTTCGGCTCGCTGCTGATGCTGCTGGCGATCATCGCCTTGCATCTGCTCTATGCCCGGCAGAGCGGGGTTGCTACCTTCAGCCTGCACGAGCTGCTGCACACCCAGCTCCCCTTAGATACACAACTCTGGCTGTTTGCCGCCTTCTTTCTGGCATTTGCGATCAAATTTCCACTTTTCCCGCTCCATACCTGGCTTCCAGACGCCCATACCGACGCTCCCACCGCCGGCAGCGTGGTTTTGGCCGGACTGCTGCTTAAAACCGGCAGCTATGGTCTGATCCGCTTTGGTTATCCGCTCTTTCCGCTGGCGGCTCATGCATTTACCCCGCTGTTCTACACGCTCGCACTGCTCGGAATTTTCTATGCGTCGTTGATCGCCTTTGCCCAGGAAGACATGAAACGACTGGTCGCCTACTCCAGTATCGGGCATATGGGGTATGTCGCGATAGGAATAGCGGCGTGGAATCCGGTGGCGCTCTCCGGCTCGATTTTGCAGATGGCTAACCATGCTGTGACTACCGGGGCGCTGTTCTGTCTGATCGGGATGTTGGATGAACGGGCCCATACCCGTGACATCGCCGCTTTTGGCGGCTTATGGGGGAAAATTCCGCTCTGGTCGTTCTTTATCTTGATCTTCTCACTGGCTTCTCTGGGGCTGCCGGGCTTGAACAGCTTCGTCGGCGAATTTCTGATTCTGGCCGGAACCATCAAGACGGCACCAATGGTCGTGGTGCTCTCTTTTGTCGGTATTATTCTGCCGCTGATCTACATGGTGCGGCTGCTGCAGGAAGTCGTGTTTCAAAAGGAACGCCAGCCGCTGGTGATGAGCGACCTTGACCTGCGCGAGATTACGATCCTTGCGGCGCTTCTGCTGCTGAATATCTGGGTCGGAGTTCATCCGGCGCCGCTCCTTGATATGATTCACCTGCCGGTGCAATTATTGACTGGGGGGGCGTCATGACTTCCGGCGATCTGATGGCATTGATGCCGATTTTAATCCTGGTTTCCGGGAGTGTGCTCTGTCTTCTTGTTGGAGCGGTCAAGCCGGGAAGGTATCTGTACACAGCTGCTATAGTGGTTGTGTCAGCGGCTTTTCTCTGGAGTTGTGCCGTGCCGGACGCAGCGATCCTGCCGGGACTTTCGGTTACCCCTTTTTCACGATTCAGCGCTGCCTTTCTCTACGGAACCGGGATTATTTCCCTGCTGCTGTCTCTCTCCTATAACAGCCGCTGTGGCATTGCCGGTGAAGAATACCCGGCTACTATTCTCTTTGCACTGGCCGGAATGGGCGTCACATGTGCTGCAACTGACCTGCTGATGTTGTTTCTCGGACTCGAGGCGTTCACGTTTGCCTTCTACATCCTTGTCGCCATCAAGCGTGGTTCTGCAGGGGGTGGTGAAGCCGGGTTGAAGTACCTGTTGAACGGCACTTTGTCGGCGGCGATTCTGGCAATGGGGATAGCGCTGGTCTATGCTGCACGGGGAACGATCAAACTGACTGAACTGGTTTCAACAGGCGGGGGCGCTCCCGAACCGCTCTTTTTGGTTGGTGGGTGCCTGATACTGATGGGAATGGCGTTCAAGCTCTCGCTGGTACCGGCACACCTTTGGACGGCGGATGTGTACCAGGGCGCTCCGGCTCCGGTGACAGCTCTGCTTTCTACCTCATCCAAAGGAGCTTCACTGGCGGCGCTACTGCTCCTGGTGCCGCTCTTCGGCACATGGCATGGCCTGCATGACATCCTCTGGTTGCTGGCGTTGTCCAACCTGCTGGCAGGTAATCTGGCGGCGCTGGCACAGAAAAACCTCAAGCGTATGCTTGCCTGGTCGTCGGTGGGGCAGATGGGATATGTTGCATTGGCGTTGGTCGCAGCTCATGCTGGGGGAGCCCGGGCGGCAGCTTTTTATCTGGTGGTCTATGCAACAGCCGGAATGGCCGCCTTCGGAGTGGTTTCCGTTATTTCGGATGAAGATGGTTTCGATGCAATTGAGGCATATCGGGGATTGGGTTATCGTAATCCGCTGGCCGGTGCGGTGCTGGCTGTAGCCATGTTTTCGCTGGCAGGGATACCGCCGGCAGCAGGTTTCATGGGTAAGTTTGCCGTTTTTGCCGCCGCGCTGAGGGGCGGGGAGTTTGGCCTGGCGCTGGTCGGTATGCTTTCCGCTCTGGTGGCTGTTTTTTTCTACCTTCGGGTCGTGGTTGTCATGTATATGAAATCGTCAGATGCGCCGCTAGTGGTAGTACCCGTACGCAGGTTGAATATTGTTGAAGCTGCCGCGCTGCTCATACCGGCATTTGTCCTGGTGCTGCTCGGTGTTTATCCCCAGCCGCTCTTGGAGCTGCTGGAAAAAATTATTATCTGATAGTAGGACTGCTCTACAGTCGTCCCGGCCATAGCCCTTCTAAATGAAGAGCGGTACCTCTGATGGCGGGACGATCCCCGCTTGTTCGGCACGCGACAGCAGGCAGGAAATGGCGCGGAGACCCTCATCTCCCAGATCGGTAGAAAAATCGTTGACGTACAGGCCGATGTGGGAGGCGCACACCTCCGGACTCATCTCCTGGGCATGCTCGCCGATATAACGGGCCGCTTCATCCGGGTTGGCACGGGCATAGTCAACTCCAGCCCGCAAGGCGCGCTCAACTGCGGCGATCGTTTCCGTCCCCAGCGTACGGCGCGCCACAATGCCGCCGAGCGGAATTGGCAGTCCGGTTTCTTCTTCCCACCATTCTCCCAGATCGAGCAGTTTGTGCAAACCAAATCCTTGGTAAGTGAAGCGCGATTCGTGAATGATCAGCCCGGCATCAACATTGCCGCTCAATACAGCATCCATGATCTCGTTGAAGGGCATGATAATAAAATTTTCCAGGGACGGGTCAAACAACTGCAATAGCAGCAGTGCCGTTGTGTAGCGCCCCGGGACGGCAATGGTCTTGCCGTGCAGGTCTGCCGGGTCAAGTGCTTCAGCAGCGACCAGCAGTGGCCCGCAGCCGCGCCCCAAGGCACTGCCGGAGCGGAGCAGTGCGTACTGCTCCCGGATGTGTCCAAAGGCGTGGTAGGAAACTTTGCTGACATCCAGTTCACCTTTGAGTGCCAGTTGGTTGAGTGTTTCCACATCCTCCAGCTGTTCCCGGTAGAGAAGTCCGCCCGTATCAACCAGACCGTGCACGAGTGGATAGAACATGAAAGTATCGTTGGGACAGGGGGAAAAACCGAGGGTAAGCTCTTTGGTCATACGTATCTCCGTATCACTGCTGAATGTAAACACTATCTTTCCAGAATAAATGTCACCGGTCCGTCATTGACCAGGGACACCTGCATGCCGGCCTGGAATATGCCGGTTTCAACGGGTACACCGGTGCGGGCGGCAGCTTTGACAAAGTATTCGTACAGCCGCTTCCCTTCATCAGGAGGCGCTGCTGTGTCGAATGATGGCCGTCGCCCCTTGGCGCAGTTGCCGGCCAGAGTGAACTGGGAAACAACCAGCAGGCTTCCGCCGACATCCTGCACAGACAGGTTCATTTTGTCGTCATTGTCGGAGAACATCCGTAGGGCGCAGATTTTGTCTGCCAGCCAGTCAGCCTGCTCTTCGGCGTCCCCTTTTTCCACGCCGAGAAGGATCATGATCCCACGGCCTATCTGGCCGACAATATTGTCATCGACCGTTACCGAAGCCGATGTGACGCGCTGGATTACCGCCTTCACACTTTCTTTCCTCTCATGCCTTCTTGACAAACTCCGATTTCAACTGCATGGCGCCGACGCCGTCGATCTTGCAGTCTATATCGTGATCTCCCGAGACAAGACGGATGATTTTGATCTTGACTCCGGTTTTGACAACCGCCGATGAGCCCTTGATTTTCAGATCCTTGATGACGGTGATGGAGTCGCCCGCCTTCAGTTCATTGCCGAACGCATCCCGCACAACAGTGGCGGTAACGTTGCCATCGGTAGCTGCTATCGGCCATTCATGGGCGCATTCCGGGCAGACGAACATTTCGCCGTCTTCATAGGTGTATTCTGAGCTGCATGTGGGACATTTCGGCAATTGGCTCATTCGGTATCCTTTATATTTAGTATTCGTACCTTCACGGCAAATAAATCACACCCGTACCAACGTATACACCCTGCTTCCCAACCCGATTTTCTCCCCGTGTTCCAACTGCACCTCCCACGGGATTTCCGGCCAGCAGCCACGGAACTTGTCGCCGCCCGGTTCATGACCCGATTGCAGAGCCGAACCCTCATTGCCGCGGGCACCGTTGACCAGATCGGCACATGCCTGGTCGATCGCTACCGGATCGGACGAGGCGCAGATACCGATATCGTTCACGATCGGGGCGTCCGAGTGGCCGTAGCAGTCGCAGGCTGGTGACACCTGGGTGATAAAGTTGATGTAGATCGCCTTGCCGTCCTTGCCGGTCAACGCCCCCTTGGTGTATTCGGCCATTTTGCGCATGACCAGATCGGAGGCTTCATTCCACTGGATGTTGATCGCCTTGACCGGACAGACCGTGATGCAGCGTGAACAGCCGGTGCATTTCTGGGAATCAATCACTGCTTTGCCGTCGGTGATGACAATCGCGTCATGAGCGCATGAACGGGGGCAGATACCGCAGCCGATGCAGACTTTGGCTACAACCTTGGGGGCTACCGTGGAGTGCTGCACCAGTTTCCCCTTGCGGCTGGCGCACCC
>JAQUCQ010000163.1 GCA_028686145.1 Desulfuromonadaceae bacterium
GAAGCTTGAACGCTGGTCCCTTGAACAGGCACTGCATTACTGTGATGGCAAACGTATGAAGACCGCCATGATGCTTGGAATGAACTACTACACATTTCGGCGCCGACTAGAAAAATACGGCATTGCTGCGGGGGATGATTAGATTGATAAAAACAAAAACACCCTTGAATATTTTAATTAACAGTTGAAAATTAAACCGCTACTATCCATTTTAGTTATCTATTCTAAAATAAACTATCGCTTTTGCATACCACTATTTCCTCCATAAACTTATCCAATATACCGAAATTACTGTAAACTATCTGGCTGGCATTGTCTTTGCTATATATATGGTCCATGACCAATTCAGCCACTGACATAAATAAGGCAGATACACCATGCTTGTGTGAATTTTCACGTCAGCCTTTTGATGACTGCTATTGTCGTAACGTCACCGGCAAGTCCGCACACAATATTGCTACCTATTGCATGGACCGTTTTCAGGAATGTCCGGTTTATCAAAGACATGTTCTGCAAAATAAAACAGAGACAGATGCGGTAAAAAAACCATAGTCGAATAAGTAATACTTCGGTCAATTGACAAACTATTTTTCAGTGATATTGATGTTATTTAATACTTTTATAAAAATTATAGGCATGCAACAAGCAAGCGCAGTTGGTTCAACGTTTCAATAGATGGGCCAATTAACCTGTATACGAGAAACAGTGCGTAAAGAAGGGAATAAGTCGGAAGGCGTATGTACGTTTTCTATCAATAATGAAAGGAGGTTTAGTTGTAGTCAGGTTTTTTCGTAGCTCACTCTGAAGCACAAAATTTATGGGAGGAATTTATGAACTGTACGTTTAAAAGACTGGCTCTATTGGCCGCAACAATTGTTTCTGTCGCCGCTCTGCTTTCCGGTTGTTCCGGTGACAAAGGCGCAACAGGTGCAACAGGCGCAACAGGCGCAACAGGCGCAACAGGTCCACAAGGTCCACAAGGTCCAGCTGCAGATCCGGCCACGCTTGCTGCTTTTGAGACCAAGATTGATGCAGCTACCCAACCTGAATCATGTGGAACCTGCCACAGTACAGCAGGTGTAGACCATCAGGCAATTTTTAACAAAACCAAGGATACCTCTACGCTTAAACTCACTTTCACCGGTGTGACCGCTACAGCCAACCCCGACGGCTCATTCCACAATGTTGCCACCTTCACCATCACCAGCAAGGGTCTTCCGTATACTGGTACGGTTACATCATCTGTAAATGCTAGAACTGGTGTTACTTCTGATTCAATCACCGGTTTGGGCACCCAGAGCTGGAATATGTTGACCTATAACGACACCACCAAGGCGGTTGACCTGGCTAGGAAGCTTGATGGCACAGCCTTCAGCGACCCAGATGCTGCTAAAGTCACTCAGTATACTCTTGCCACCACCGCCACCCCCGGCACGTATACGATGACGGCTGACTTGGCAACTAACCTTCAAACTACAGACTCATATGTGTATGGATATGTTGCATCAGACCCGATCGGCGCCAAAATTGGCAATGTCCAACTGTACGATAATGTATCCAATGCTGCTTTTAAAACCGGCGCCTGGACCTATGTGAGCAAGGCTGATGTGAAGTCCTGTGAAAATTGCCATGGTACACCTTATGAAAAGCATGGTTATCGCGACGCAGTCGTTGCAGGCATCCCAGATTTTGTCGCCTGCAAGGCTTGCCATTACACCACACGGAAGGGTGCTGATGGTTCTGAATTCTTCGGCGATGGCACTTACGCCTATACCGCGGACGTCATGACCGACGTTCACGCTTCGCATTTGAACGTGTTTCCGTATCCTCAGGAAATGAAGAACTGCGCTACATGCCATATTGGCACTAAGCTTGCCGACACTCTTACAGACGCCAATTTCAGAAAAGCCGTTTGTACAAGTTGCCATGCGGAAGTTCCAACTACCAACACTGTTGTTGCTAAGCCACTCAGCACCGTCGTTCCTCACAACATCCCGACAGCTGAATGTAATACCTGCCACGCTGCAGGTAACATCGGTCCGACATTTACCGCTATCCACTCCGGCTACAATCCAATGATCTATGCAGCTAATGGCGACAAGTATGCCGACAAAATTACTGCTACGGTCGATTCAGCTACTTTGACCGGTAATGTTCTTGACATCAAGTTAAGTGCCGCCGGTACCGCTGGCACCCTGAACGCTTCAGCTGTCGTACCAACCATAATGGTTTCATTCTACGGCTATGACACCAAGGACTTTATCGTCAGCAATCATACATCTGATGCAAACGGTAAGAGGATGGAAAAAACCATCGGCACAGACAACCCGTTGTTCACTGAAGTTGCACCTGGAACTCCCGGTAGCTGGGAAGTAAAACTGGATCTCGCAGCATATGCTAAAACTCCGTCTATTCCTGCCATGATAGCTGACGGTACCATAAAACGCGCTGAAATTGCTGTCATGCCTAAATTGACAGATGCCAATGGTGTGGTTATTGGTCTTAATGCGCCTTCCAAGACCTTTGACATCGCAGGCAACGCTTTTGACCCCACCTATTTCACACCTATCGTTGACGCCGCCAAGTGTAACGCGTGCCATGATCAATTGGCCACAAGTTTCCATTCCGGCGACAGAGGTGGCAATGTTGTCGTCTGCCGCATGTGTCACGTAACGACCTCCGGTGGTTCGCATCTGGAGATGCAGTCACGTTCAATCGACTCATATATCCATGCGATCCACTCATCACAGCAGTTTGATGTCAAAAACATCAATTTTGCTGACCCGGCTGCGGCTGCTAAGTACAAAGAAGAAATCGGCTTCGTATATCCTATGTTCACCACGATGAATTGTGAGTCCTGCCACATCTCGGGGACCTACAATGTGCCTGACCAGTCCAAGTCGTTGCCAGGTGTTCTTTCTGCATCTGCAGTCAATCCAACGTGGAATAGAAATATCAAAACTGTACCGAGCTATGTCACCGGGCCTGCTTCAAGGGCTTGTGGTTCCTGCCATAGAGCGGTAATGATCAATGAAGATGCTGCTGGTGATCTTGCTACATTTAACGCTCATACAAAAGTAAACGGCACTCTTATTGAGACGGACACTGGTGTTCTTGATGCGGTTATTACCAAAATCATGGCCCAGTTTAAGTAAGTAATATCGCGAGGTGAGCTTTAGCTCACCTCGCGCCTTTAACGGTGTAAAACATCTGGCAGGAGGCTTAACCGCCTCCTGCCAGATACACTTCAACGGCACCTGGTAATAGCGTATCAGTCCCTCCCCTTTCACAGATTCAAGATAAAATCACCACTTCCGAGAATACGCATATCGTAAATGTTTGAATAAAAGTTAATGCATTAGAAAGGTAATTGATATCGGAAATCTGTGTGCGTTTTAATCGCGCACACACGACTTCATGAGCTGAAGAAAGCTCTCTACTGCATTTATTTCATTGTGAAAAGTACTTGCTAATAGTGGGGGAACCATATAGACCTAGGCAAATTCATAAGTTGGATTGCAATACATTATATATGTATTACTAGATGCTTATACCAATTGATTGCTCATGTATTTTATGGTATTGGTTTCGTATCTGGTTTTTTAAATGTTCATATTGCCACTTAATGTATAGAAAACAGCTGTATGGTGTGATTTGGTTCAAGCTGTACTACCTATATAATTCGTGAATGGCGCCGACAGGAGTAAACTTATGCTTAAACAGTCATCCGTATTTAAATTTCTCATCTTTCCACTGTTATTGACTGCCCTTACTGCCTGCGGTAACACCAATGATGTCCCTTACTTAACAAACAGTAGTGGCAACCATCCGGCAAATTGGATTAAACAACATGGGGCAATAGCCGCCACTTCATCTACAAGCTGCGCCGAATGTCATGGTGAAAATTTTACCGGAGGGATTTCACGGGTAGGCTGCTTTAGCACGCCAGCCATGGCCCGTAATGGTTTTGCATGTCATGTAACAAGTCCGGTCATTAATTCGACCGGCTGTACCTCGTGTCACAACATTCCTCCAAACGGCTCATTTGCACCCAATCGAGCAGGCTCACATGCAAAGCATCTTGCTCTTGCTGGTGTGACCTGCGCATCCTGCCATCAGGGCGGAGGCGCTGGAACAGCAGACCATGCCAACGGAGTTGTCAAACTTTCATTACCTGATAACTTAAAGGCTAAAACATTCACTACGTTTGGTTATGATGCTGCAAGCGGATCGTGTTCTGGCATTAGCTGCCACGGTGGTCAGGCAACTCCAAGCTGGGAGAGTGGTAAAATTAATGTTACCAGTGATTGTACCACTTGCCATATTGCTGGTACGTCACAATTCAACGGATTCTTCTCTGGAACATATATAGGCACAAATTTGCACACGATGCATTTGTCACGTAATGTTCCTAATACCACTATATTGATTGCCTGTAGTGACTGTCACAACACTACTGTTTTGGCTGCTAATCATTTCACTGGTCTATTTACTTCAGCATTCGAAGGATCTGCAGCTATCACAATTGGTGGTGATGGCACAAAAATTACCAATTATATTCCCTATTCATTACCTGGTTCAACAGGAAGCTGTACAAGTACCTGTCACAATTCTTTAGTATTCGACTGGATAAACTAATTTGAAACGGACGTAAATAAGCTTAGTACTATTTAAATAAAACAATATCTGGATGCTACTCCGTAACAATAAATATTAATGGTATATAAGTGGATTACAAAAAAACAAGTGAGGAATAGACTTATGTCATCAGGTTTTCGTTGTGCGCTATGTTGTATGTTATTGGTGCTGATCGCAGGGTGTAGCAAAAAATCTGCCTTGGAAGGTAAGTTGCTTGATGCTAAGGGGCAGCCGGCTGGGGTAGTGAAAGTTGTAGCAAAACCGGTTAAAGATGGTAAAGAGGTAGAAACAACTGTTAGCAAAGATGGTTCCTTTAAATTCAAGGAACTTACTGCCTCAACTGAATATGAGATGTTACCCTATTTTGATGCAAATATTAAAGCACGTCCCTTTAAAGTGACTACTGCCCAGAGCGGTCAACTCCTTAAAATGGAAGGACCACAACACATTCTTTTTGTACCCATAAAGGATGGTCTGACAGCACGTGAAAGCGCTTTTGGTATAATCTGGATGAGAGATGCTGGTAAATTGGGGAAAATGAATTGGGAAAATGCAATGCAGACAGCCAAGACATTTAGCTATGCCGGGTTGTCTGATTGGAGATTGCCAACTAAATTCGAACTGACTATTTTTGCTAGGTATATAGGGCCAAAACCGTCTGAAAATCTTAATCAGGATATGTTTCAGAATGTTCAGCCTGGTTTATACTGGTCATCTGATGTAGATCAGAAGAACAATTCTTTTGCATGGGCGATGAATATGGCAGATGCAAAAGCTGTTAGTAGCAATAAAAATGATACTAACTCCTCGGTCATCTTAGTACATACAATCAAGTAGTTATAAGCTGTTTTGAAATGTGTTTAAATAGTCTGATATATTTATGTTGCCATTAGATTATTGCCCCATTTTATTTATGGGGCAATAATCTAATAGCTAGGCGTAGGTGAGGGACAGTACAATGGTCCTGGTTGTAGATGAACAATCTTAGTAACTACAGGTGAATGTTGGAAAGTCCATTACCCTCAGAGGTTTTGAATGGTGATTAATTGGTTGATGTTAAACCGGCAATAATATTTGGTGAATTATCAAAATGAATTGGTATTACGATGACTAATGTAACAACACTGGCGATAATATTATTCTTTTCATCGCTTGCATACGGGACAGTCTACTCTTGGCGTGCTTCTAATGGTGTTGTGCATTATACCAACAAGGAATATGAAATCCCTGCACACTATAGGGCAAAAGCTAAGGCTCTGTATAATGAATTTGGTAGTACTCCTCCTCATGGCGTTCAGCAGACCATTCAGAACATCCCTCCGCCACCTGAAGCTGTGGAAGCTGTGGAAGCTGTTGACCAAGCTAAAGTGATAGAAGCTCCTGCCGATGGTCAAGTAAGAGCTAGGCAACACGATAATAAGCGAACTGGACTATACAAAAGGAAAGGATTTATAGATTGAGAACAAACTTGATGCCAACTAAGCGAGAAAGGCCTGTCACTGGGCAATAAATGAGAAAAAGTGTATAATTTATTAAAATAGTCGTAAATAATTTAACAGATATTATCCGGGGGGTAAATGAAAGTAATTAAAGGTAGCTTCATGCTTGGTGTGCTTGTGTTACTGTTCTCTTCAGTCTGCTTTGCCGGTGAAGGTCCGGAGATAATAATCTTGCATGCATCAAAGGGTGATGTTGATTTTACACATTGGCAGCACCAGACAGACTTGGGTGATGACTGCAGCAAGTGCCACGCGGATGAGCCGGGGAAAATCACTGAACTCGGGAGAGACTGGGCCCATAATACGTGCCTGGGGTGTCACTTGAAGGCTCCCATAGGCTCAAAGAAAGGTCCTACGCTGTGTTTCGGGTGTCACAATAAGCCGAAGTAGTAGTAGGTTGAGAGCGTTTACCCAATAATCTTGGAGTCCCACTTCCGTCTTTAATTTTGCATACGGATATACCGCCGGACCAAAAAACTGCTGTGTAATGTTTTTTGGTCCGGTTTTTTGTATTGGTGATCTAGTATTTAAAAAAGCTTCCAGTTTCAATAATCTATTTACTCGAAACTAACCGTTACCATTGCTTAAACTCGTTTTTTGAATAGTGTGCATGATATTTAAACAGGCACTTCTCTATGTAATCGTAATTCTCTTAATCCATTGGGCATTTATTTTTTTACCCCGCCGAAATTTAATCTTTGCTGACTCTCATTGTCCTGCAAAAAATAATAGAATTCATGGCATTTTTCAGATAGAGTGCAAAAACTGAGTATCTCTCTGGCTGCTTTTGTGCCGCTTGGTGATCCAATCCATTAACGGAGGAAATAATCATGAAGATGTATGCACACACAGTAAAAGATGTCTGCGCTTTTGTGCTGATAGCGCTTGTCATGCTGCCGATATCCATTGCATATGCTGCTACGGATAAAGATGTCGATTCCGCCACCGATATTGTTTTGGTGCCGGTAAAGGGAGGCTGCTTCCAGATGGGAACTAAGGAAGATAAATCACTGCACAAAGTCTGCGTCAGCGATTTTTACATAGGGAAGTATGAAGTGACACAAGGACAATGGCAGGCGGTCATGGGCAGCAATCCCTCAAGATACAGTTCGTGTGGAAGTGACTGCCCGGTGGACCAAGTCAGCTGGTATGATATTCAGGAATTTATCAACAAGCTGAATTCCAAGGGAGACAGGCAATACCGCTTGCCAACCGAGGCTGAATGGGAGTATGCAGCCCGTAGCGGCGGTAAGGACGAGAAGTATTCAGGTGGCAACGATGTGGGGGCTGTCGCATGGT
>JAQUCQ010000164.1 GCA_028686145.1 Desulfuromonadaceae bacterium
AGCGGTTTCCAGGTCGCGGATTTCGCCCACCATGATGTTATCCGGGTCCTGGCGTAAAAAGGCACGTAACAGACGGGCAAAGGTGTTGCCGATAACCTCGTTGACCTCCGTCTGGATTATCCCTTCGATACCGTATTCTATCGGATCTTCAATAGTAAGAGTCTTGACGCCGGGAGAATTGATATGCGAGAGCGCGGCATAGAGGGTAGATGATTTTCCGGAACCGGTGGGGCCGGTCACCAGAAAGATGCCGGTCGGTTTTTCAAGTGCCTTGTAAAGCGCGGCAATATCTTCGGGAAAATATCCCAACGATTCCAGGGTGATGCCGCTACTGCGTTTATCCAGGATTCGGATCACCACGTTTTCCCCAAACTGGGTCGGGATGGTGGAGACACGAAAATCGACGCTGCGCAGCTTGCCATCCTTGGAAACATTCATCTTGAAACTGCTGTCCTGGGGACGGCGACGCTCTGCAATATCCATATCGCACATGATTTTAACCTTGGAAATCATCTGCCGTGCATGGGTACTGATCAACGCATCGTTAGCCCCCAACTCAATTGTCTGCAAAATTCCGTCAAGGCGATAACGGACGTGCATTCCCTGTTCGGTGGATTCCAGATGGATATCGCTGGCCCCTTTCATGATACCGGCAGTGATAACCTTTTTCACCAGGAATTCCACATCTGCACTGATAAAATCACTTACATACTTTGATTTGCCACTGTCACGGATCTGATCTTCGGACAGTTCAACACCAAGTTCTTCAAGATCCGGAGAACCGCTCAGCTTGAAGACCTTCTGCTGGGCGATAAAAATATCACTTTCTTTGGAAATAACCGGATCGATAGCCATTTTGCAACAGCTTTCAAGCTGCAAGAGCTCTTCCCGCTGCAGTGGATATGCCATGGCAATTGACAAGATATTATCACGGCACCGAATCGGTACAATACGGAGACGCTGCGCATAGGTGGCATTAATGAAGCTGGACAATGTCGGCTCAAACCGTATGCCGGAAAGATTGACAAATTTCAGGTCATGCTGCATGGCGATTGCGCGTGCAACCTGTTCTTCTTCAAGCAGGCGCTGCCGTATGAGTGCCCGGCCAAGCGGAATCTTTTCGGTTTTACTGATTTGAAGTGCATTGTTCAGCCGTTCCTCATTGATCAGGTTCTGCGAGACCAGGATTTCCCCCAGCTTGAGGCGTTTATTATTGTGATCTAGAACATATTCAAGATCTTTCGCTTTCAGAAAACCCATCTGGCACAAAATCTGCCCGATAGGCTGTGCAGGGTTTATCTGCTGCATCTCAAGCGCTTGATCAAACTGTTCCTGGCTGATCAATCTGGCATGAATCAGAAGCTCACCAATTTTAGAATTTGGCATTATCCCTCCCAAAAATTACCTGTATATTTTAAGACCTCAACACAACTATTGTGGCACCATCCCGGCCTTCATGCGGTTCGCCCGGCCGATAACCATCGACCAGCGGATGGCGCTCAAGCTCTTCCCGTACCGCGTCACGTAGCCGGCCACTGCCGATCCCGTGAATGACCCGCACTTCGCGCAGGCCGGCTGCAGCAGCATGGTTGATAAACGGTTCCAGCTCTGCCAACGCCTCGTCCACCCGCAGCCCGATTACCTTCAACTCTCGCTGTTCGCTCTCAACAATATCCACCTTCCAGGAAGCGGCGGAGCCCTTTTTTGCGCTTCGTCCCGCAGCACCCCGGGGTTTGGAAAGATCCGTCAATAGCACGTCCAGCTCCATCCGTCTGGCTCTCACCCGCGCCTTGGCATGACGGGCATCCAGTGACAGTACAACACCATCATATCCCAGAGAGCTGATATGAACCGCGTCCCCCTGCGTGACCGATGTCAGCGGCACCAGTTCCATTGATGCGGCCTGCGGCTTCAGCTGAGCAATCAACTCCATCTCGGCCTGACGCAGCTCTTCAACGATCTCACTCCGTTTCTCACGCTTCAACTCATCCAAAAGCGCGTTAGTTCGTCGTCTCGTCGCTGAAATCAATTCTTTGGCATCATTCCACCCTTTTTCGGCCGCCTCTTTACGGATCTGGATTACGTGCTCCGCCCGCATGTCAAGCTCCGCACTCCGCTGGTCGAGAGAGCGTTCACGCACATCAAGAGATCTGAGCTGGGTCTCATAGTCGTTCCGCCGTTGCCGCAGTTCGGCCAACAGTGACGCAAACTCGCTGCCGGCATTGCCGAGCATCTGACGGGCAAAGGCGATCACCCCCTCCGGCATCCCGAAACGACGTGCAATCTCCACGGCATGCGACTGCCCCGGCTCGCCGACGATAAGCCGGTAGAGCGGCGTGAAGCTGGCATCATCAAACGCCATCCCGGCATTGATCATGCCGGGAGTTTGATGGACAAAACCGATAATGTCGCTCAGGTGTGTCGTCGCAATCACCATACTCCCCTGCTGCTGGAGTTCATGCAAAACGCCACAGGCGATTGCCGCCCCCTGTAGCGGTTCGGTGCCGGCCCCAAGTTCGTCCAGCAGCACCAGTGTGGAAACGCCGCTCTGGCGGAGAATGCCGGTGATCCTGGCAGCATGGGCCGAAAAGGTGGAATGGCTCTGTTCGATGGACTGTTCATCACCGATATCGACCAGAAGCGAGTCGAGCAGCGGAAAGGTTGAGCGCGGTCCGGCGGGCACCGGCAGGCCGGATAGCGCCATGAGAGCCAGCATTCCGGCTGTTTTAAGGGCGATGGTTTTCCCGCCGGCGTTAGGGCCGGTGATAACCATCACGGAAGCGGCGTCCAGCACTGGACTCCCCAATTCAAGTCCCAACGGTTCAACGTTTTTCAGCACTCCCCGTTTCTGCATCAGCAGCAGCAACGGGTGGCGAGCTTCCACGAGACGCAGTTCGCCCTCCTCATTAATCCTGGCTGGTTCCAGATCAAATTCGGTCGCAAAACGTGCCATACTGTTCAGCCGATCCAGTTCCAGCAACGTATTAAAGCAGGCGGCAATCTGATCAGCATCTTCGCGTATCCAGCTTGAGAGCTGGCGCAGAATACGGATTTCTTCAGCCCTCTCTTCCGCAGTCAGATTTTCCAGCTCATTGACGAAGGGAATAATCTCCAGCGGCTCCATGAAAGCGGTTTCACCTGAAGAGGAAACATCGTGAACAACCCCTTTGACCATCCCCTTTGAGTCCATGCGCACCGGAATGACCCAGCGCCCGGAACGTTGCGTAATAAAATCGTCCTGCAGGAATTTCTCAATACCGTTGTCCCGAATAATCTCCTCAATTTTTTTGCGGATTCGTCCTGCCAGGCCTCGTTTGGCGCGGCGGGTCTCCCTGAGCAGTGTTGATGCGGAATCCATGATACTGCCATCGCTATCAATAGAAGCGACGAGCGGTTCAAGAATGTCGGGAAAGCTCTGCAACTGCGGCTCAATTGTTTTCAGCAGGGTAATGTCTTCACGGTACATACATTGGCGGGCAAGGTCGGCATATAGCCGCAGCACCGGACTAAACTGGAGCAGCTCGAGTGGCGCCAATACCGCTCCGACCGGTCGCAAAAGTTCGAGAGAGGAGCGAATATCCTCAAAATGCCCGAAAGCAAGCGAAATGCCGGATCGATCAAGGGCGCGAATTTCGTCAATTCGCCCCGATGTGGTTCTCATTGCCTGAAGATCATTGAGCGGCCGTATACAACCAATATGCTCAGCCGTGCAGGAACTGTGGGCATGGCGGGAAATTTCAGCGAGAAGCTTGTCAAATTCCAGCCTGGCAAGCGTTTCAGAAGCTATCATGTCGGTAACCTGTGTGGTATAAATAGATGATTGCAGTTGAGTGTATCATAATTTTGCGACTCGTCATCATATTCTCATCGGAGCTGCAGTGAGCGTCATACATCTGGAAAAGCTGCAAGCCTTTGTGCTTTCCTCATCCAACTATGGTGAAAGCGACCGGATCGTGTCGCTGTTCACGCTTGAACATGGGCGGCTAAAAGGCTTTGCCCGCGGAGCCCGTAATAGCCGCAAACGCTTCGGACCAGCTTTGGAGACGTTTGCCCGGATTGACCTCCAGCTCCGACATAAAGACGGCCTTTCTTCTTTGCAGAGCGCTGATGTCATCTCGCTCTATTCCGGGATCCGCGGCGAACTTGGTGCAATTGCCCACGGGTTGTACGCCTGTGAACTCGTCGAGTGTCTCACTCCGGAAGGACATCCGCTACCACGCCTGTACCGTCTGCTGGCTGCCTATCTTGAACACTTGGATACCGGCCACGTTGATAACGCCGACCGCCGGATGTTTGAAATCAACCTGCTCAATGTTCTCGGGTACCGCCCTTCGCTGGAGGGATGCAGCCGCTGCGGTTCCAGCTTTGGCGAACGGGGAGCGCTCATGCAGCATGGCGGGGAACTGGTCTGTCGCTTCTGTGTCCCAACCGGTCGGCTGATATCATCGACTTCCCTCCAGCATTTGAGTTCCTGTTTAGCTACCAGCCGTTTCGGGCATATTTCATGTGACGGAGAGACACTCCTGTTCATCGATATCCTTCTGGATGAAACGCTGTCAAGTCACTCCGCCAGAAAGCTTAAAAGCCTGGACTTTTTGCAGCAGACATGTGGCAGGGTCGATCCTTGACATTTTTTAAATCATGATTATTCTTTTGTAAGAGACGATCACGACCGCTTAAAGGAGGATATTAGTTATGGCACTGGTAAAGTACAACCCGCTCAGAGAGTTGCGCACCATGCAGGACCAGATGAACCGGCTCCTCAACCTTTCGTGGAATCACGATCTGCCAAGTGAAGATATTAATGAGGGTCTCTGGCAGCCGGCTGTTGATATTTATGAAACCGCCGATTCTATCATTATTAAAGCCGAATTGCCTGATGTTGATCAAAAGGACATCGAAGTGCGTATCGAAGACGCCACCCTGATTTTGAAGGGGGAGCGCAAGCACGAGGATGAGGTAAAAAAGGAAAATTACCATCGTATCGAAAGATATTTCGGCAGCTTCCAGCGCAGCTTCAGCCTGCCAACAACCATAGATCAGGAAAAAGTTGTCGCAAGCTGCGAAAAGGGGGTCTTAACGATTACTCTCCCCAAAAAAGAGGAAACGAAGCCAAAGCAGATTAATATTGAGGTAAAATAATTTCAAGTACTCTGATTACGACAGCGAGAACCGGGGAATGTACGGTTCTCGCTGTTTACATGGCAGATATCAGACGTGTGGTGTTTCTTTCTTTTCAACAGGCTGCGGTTCCGGCGGCCCACCCGACGTAACCGGTTCCACGGTTGCAGAAGCTGCCAGCGCCTGAGACGCCGGCTCTTTTACCGGTTCTTCAGCCTTGTTGGCCTCTTCCTGAACAGAGCGTTGGAACCCTTCTGAAGCTTTTTTGAACTCCGCAAGCCCCTTTCCCAACGATTTGGCAAGTTCCGGCAGTTTGTGCGGACCGATGACGATCAGAGCTATCACAAGAATAATTATCATTTCCGGCATACCGATTCCAAACATCGCAGTTCTCCTTCTACATACCTCATGAGTTACCTGTATTAAAAACGGAAATACACGCGTTGGCAATAAAAATCTACTTTTGCCCTTGCCATTTATTTCGGCTGTGCTACTATGCCCAAAATTTAGGCAGGACAAGACCGTTTTCTCCCTCCCGATTCGCGTCGTCAGTGTGTATCATGCTAAAACCATTAACAATTGGCTCTCTCGCCCTTGCGCACAACGTCGTGCTTGCACCCTTGGCGGGAATTACAAATCTACCGTTTCGCCTGATCTGTCGTCAGGAAGGAGCTTCGCTGGCCTATACCGAAATGGTTAGTGTCAACGGATTGGTCCGCGAAGGGATCAAGACACTAGCCCTTTTGAAGAGTTCTCCCGAAGATCGGCCGCTTGGCATCCAGCTCTTTGGCGATAAACCTGACGACCTGGCTGAAGCAGCTCGCATGGTAGAAGGGTACGGCGATCTGCTCGACATCAATATGGGCTGCCCGGTACGCAAAGTGGTCGGAACTGGTGCAGGCAGTGCTTTGCTACAGGAACCACGTAAAATTGCCGCCATCGTTCGTGCCGTGCGTGCGGCAACCACACTGCCGCTGACAATCAAGATCCGTTCCGGATGGCACTGCGGCACCACCGTGTTTCAAGAGGTAGGACGCATTGCGGAAGCCGAGGGGTGTGATGCCATCACCCTGCACCCCCGCAGCCGCAGCCTGATGTTTTCCGGACAAGCAGACTGGAACCAGCTCAGGGAAATGAAAGAATCTCTTTCGATTCCCGTCTTAGGGAGTGGTGACCTGTTTACACCTCATGACTGCCTCCGTATGCTGGAAGAGACCGGCTGTGACGGCATCATGATTGCTCGCGGAGCACTTGGCAATCCTTGGATTTTCAGACAGGTTCAGGAACTTAAACAGTCCGGCGACTACATTCCGGTCAGCCCCCGCGAGCGGGCCGGTGCCATTGAAAAGCATCTGCACCTGTTTACTGAGGAGCGCGGTGAAGCAGTCGCCGTCCGGGAGATAAAGAAACATATCGGCTGGTATGCCAAAGGATTTACCGGAGCTTCAGAGATTCGCCGGACAGCCAATTCAGCCCAATCGATTCAAGATATTCTGATGCTAACAGAAAGGATTCGGAACATACCCGATAACGTGGGCCATAATCCAAATGAACATACAGACTGAACAACATCAGAAAGTGCGTGACGACTACTACGCCACCGTCATCGACAGCGTCGGTGATGGCGTAATCGTTGTGGGGAGCACCGGACTCATTACGCTGTGCAATCCTGCAGCCGAGCAGATTACCGGATTCTCGCAAAATCAGGCTCAGGGAGCAGAGTTTAATAAACTGTTTACGCTTGAGACAACCCTGATCGAGATGCTTACCAAAACCATGAAGACCGGCATAACTATTTCGGACCATGAAAATGTTGTTGTGCGCTCAACAGGAAAAATTACACCGGTTGCCGTTACCTGCTACCCATTGGTTGAAGGGAGCGGTGAAAATATCGGGGCGATACTGACGCTCAAAGACATCACGTATATTCGCGAACTTGAAGCAGCCGTACGCCAGGCCGACCGTCTTTCCACCTTGGGAACGCTCGCCGCCGGGCTGGCACATGAGGTAAAAAATCCGTTGGGAGGCATTAAAGGTGCAACCCAGCTTCTGGAACGTGAGTTTGATCCAAAAAGCGAGATGCTCGAATACACCCGGGTCGTCATTCGGGAAACGGAGCGAATTGACCATATTATCCGCGAATTGCTGGAGTTGGCTTCCCCACGTGCTCTTAGGATTGCCCCGGTCAATCTGCACAAGATCCTGAGTGATATATTGCTATTACAGAAACAGGCCGTAGATGACCGGGAAATCGCCTTTATTCAACATTTTGATCCCAGCATTCCGGA
>JAQUCQ010000165.1 GCA_028686145.1 Desulfuromonadaceae bacterium
GTACTGGCAGAGGATCTTTGACAGTACAATCCGGTTGACTGATTGCGCATGGTGGGATTATCATTTTGTCTTCAGTTGCTGGCTCCGGGGACAGCTTTCCATGGTCCCAATGGACAATCTGGTGAGCAACATTGGCGGCGGATTTTCTGCAACTCACACTACGGTCAGGGATGACCCCCGTCTTGGCCGCCAACTAACACCAATGACCTTTCCGTTACATCACCCCGAAATGGTGCGTCGTGATCTGAATAATGAAATTAGTGGTGATATCTCTCTGGCTCGTTGCGAATGGTGGTTAAGGAAGAATTCTGCCCGTTTCATGGGGAGGATATTGGATGATGATTATGGTAGAACGGTTTAAACAACTGCGAGTGGTTAAAACCCTACACAGTGGAATGTGGAAAGCGATAGGACTTTTAGTGACTAGAAGTCGGCGTAGTGAGTTCCTTAATATACCTGGTTTTAAGGGGTTGCATGTTGGGTGCGGGCATAATGTTTTGCAGGGATGGTTCAATACCGACTTGTTTTCGAGTAAGATGGTGACCCACCTGGATATCAAAAAAACGTTAAAGTTCCCAAATAATTGTCTTGATGCCCTGTACTCCGAGCATGTGATTGAACATCTTTCGCGCGAGGAGTGTTCCCAATTTTTGCGTGAAGCAAACAGAATGTTGAAACCAGGTGGAATTCTGCGCCTTGTGACTCCGGATCTTGGTTTTTTTCTAAAAATGGTGGCAGATCCCTTCAAACAGGATGCTGAGGTTTATCTCAACTGGTTTGCCGGGGATGAATGTACGAGAGAGTATGCTGCAGAGATGGCACTGAATACCATTATTGGTGATCATGGTCATGTGCATGTATATTCCGAGGGGACATTGACAGCCAAATTACAGGGTGCTGGATTTGTCGAAGTAAAGCGCTTTCCTGTTGGAAAGAGCAATTATCCCTTTCTGTTTGGAATTGAAGGTCACGGGAAGTTGCCCGGAATCGGTGATGAAATAAACCGTTTAGAATCAATGGCTCTGGAAGCTGTAAGATCCGAGAGTCAGAATTATGCGAGTAATTAGCGTGGAGCTGCTTCCTCAAATATCGATAATCATCTGTACAAATCGGGCTCCCAAAACGATTGATGAACTCTTCCTCTCAATACAACATCAGTCAGAGCTCAACAAATGTGAAGTTATTCTGGTGGATAACGGCATCGTTGCGTCACAGGTTGAGAGGATACGTCAGCAGCTAGTGCAACTCCCCTGTAGTTCTTTTTATCTATATGAACCGCGTTCAGGGCTCTGGCATGCCAGGAGGTCTGCTTTTGCCAAGGCTCGCGGCGTATGGATGCTGTTGTTGGACGATGACAATGAATTGGCAGAGATGGCAATAAAACATCTTCTGGCTTTTATTGCAAACCATCATGGTGTTGGAGGAATCTCATCTCGTGTAGTAGCGCGGTGGGAGCGTCACCCAGCTACTTGGTTGCAACGATTTGGCACTTGCTGTCTGAGCTTCACCGAGTCGGGCCTCTATTCTCCACGTTATGGTGAAACGGTCTGGTCTCATCCCCGTGTACCAGGAATTCGACCACCCGGGGGAGGGATGATTATCCATCGGAAAATTGCCGGAGCATTCTTAATTGATTTTTCACTGTTACCGTCCGAAATTACTCAACCTTCGGTTCCTTGTGAAGACCATGCCATTTACTGCGAAGTCGGCCACCATGCTATGGCAACGGCCTACGTGCCGACGATAGTAGTTTATCACAACTTGGATGCGTCGAGGACTTCGCTTGCGGCACTAACTCGACTGAATTTCCGGATGATCCGCGGGTACGGAGTGTTCACTCCTTTCGAATTGTTGTTCTCTGGTTACGACAAGGGATGGTTGCGCCTTATAGGCGGGGTTGTTGTTGGACAATTACGTCTGGTTATGCTTCATCCGAAGACATGGTGGCTGGTGTTGGTGCGTCTAGTGGCTTTTTTTGTAGGAGTTGCACATGGGGTGGCGTTGCGCAATGTTGCCGGTAGAAGAGGTGCCGGTCAAGATGATTAATGCAGTCAGGGGAGTATTTACTGCTTGTTGGTTCGTCTCACTGTTGTTCCTTGATCTGCTTTGCCTAATCATTCCTCGCCACAGAAATGATTCCTCTTGCGAGAAGATACTGGTGGTACGGTTGGATGCCGTTGGCGATTTTGTCCTATGGACGGCCAGTCTACAGCAACTGATTACCCCATACCTGTCTAAAAATTACCATGTTTCACTGCTGGGCAATGCGAGTTGGACTTCTGTCGCTGATCAATTTGCCTCTTTTAGTGAAGTAATTCCACTGGATCGTGATCGTTTTCTTTCCAATATTCCCTACCGGCTACGCACAATCTTGAGGATACGCCAAGCCTGTTACACAACTGTGATAGTCCCTGCTTACTCACGTGAGCTGCTTTTTGGTGATGCTATCATAAGGTTGAGCGGGGCTCGTAACCGGATAGGTTCGATGGGCGACTGCACAAACATCCGTCCATGGTTGAAAAAAATAGCCGACACTTGGTACACTCGGCTGCTCCCTGCAGACCCTGCAATATGTTATGAACTGCAGAGGAATGCTGAATTTGTCAGCCGGTTCTGGGGAACCGACGTTCCTCTCACAATGCCTTCTCTGCCGATTCAGTCATCTATCCCGGAGGAACTCCGGGGAATTGAATACTTCGTGATTGCTCCAGGTGCACTGGTAGCGGGAAAACGGTGGCCACTCCATAACTTCCGTGACGTCATAGATATGATACAACAGAAGTGCGGCATCACAGGGGTTGTCTGCGGTGCAACTGGCGAAGAGGGAATGGGAGTTGCGTTGTCCAATACAAGCCATGGGAGAATTTTAGACTACGTGGGTCGTACTACATTAACTGAACTTATTGCACTGATAGCTGGTGCTAAGTTGGTTTTGTCGAATGATAGCGCTGCCGTTCACATCGCTGCTGCAGTGTCTACTCCGTCGGTCTGTGTCTTGGGTGGACAGCACTTCGGACGATTTTTACCATACCAACGGATAGCTGTCGACGAAAGACCGCTACCGGCGGCCCTGTTTCATGTGATGCCATGTTTTCAATGCAATTGGATCTGCTCTAATAAAATCTCAGAAGAAGCTCCGTTCCCCTGTGTGACTTTGGTCACCTCGGATGAGATGTGGCAGGAAGCAAAATATATCCTGTTGCAAGAGCCTTTATCGAAAAAACAACCGGAAGTCTAGTGCCATTTTGAATGCATAGTATCATAGTATAGCAGGGGTAACTTGCTTTGAAGATAAAGCTGCTTAAATTTATAGATAAAATTGTAGGAGCTATTGTCTCTGTCTGCCCCCGTTCTGCACAGGAATGTCAATTTCCTACTCCCATGCGTATTCTCCTGATACGCCCTGGAGGCATTGGCGATGCAGCACTCCTTGCCCAGATAATAATAGATATAAAAAAGTTATTCCCTGATTCTCACATTATAATATTGGCAGAGCGTCGCAATTCAGGTGTTTTTACTCTGTTTCCTAACGTAGATGAGATGCTTTGCTATGATCGAGTTAGAGAGTTTTCCCGTGTACTGTGCGGTAAATATGATGTTGTGATTGACACGGAACAGAGTCATTGCTTATCAGCGGTGGTGGCTAGATTAGTGCGAGCCCCGGTTAAGATCGGTTTTGAAACCAACGAACGGCGCCGGATGTTCACACATGGCATAGCATATGATCTGGATGCCTATGAACCAGACAATTTTTTAGCTCTGCTGAAGCCGTTGGGAGTGGATTGCCCACAGGATGTTGGAACAGAATTATTGACGGTGCCACTTCAATCGGTATCTAAAGCAAGTATCTTATTGCAACCCCTTATCTCGGAAATATTTGTTACGATGTTTCCCGGAGCGTCGGTTCCAGAAAAACGCTGGGGGACGAATAGTTTCCGGCGTGTGGCAGAAATGCTGTCCATTTTTGGTATTCCAGTTGTTGTTGTGGGTGGAAAAGAGGATCGACAACAGGGAGAGGTGATAACTTCCGGGGGACTGGGGCTGAACCTTGCCGGAATTACTTCGCTATCCGAGACGGCAGCTGTTATTCAAAAGAGTTCTCTGCTATTGAGCGGCGATTCCGGAGTGCTGCACATTGCTGTTGGTTTGGGGAAACCTACGGTTTCATTGTTTGGGCCTGGAAACGTCAAAAAATGGGCTCCACGGGGGGAACGGCATATTGTGATTCATAAGGAATTACCCTGTTCTCCCTGTACAACATTTGTTACTATTCCACCCTGTCCGATTAAGACCCAATGCATGCGGGATATTTCCGTTGATGAAGTGGTCAACGCTGTCACGATGCTGTTAACCAGCATTGGAGCTATGCCGTCACTATGCTGCAAACGGGATTGGATTGAAACGGCATGAATGCTGAGATAAAGGAAAAGTGGTACTTTATTACATCCCGTTCTGCTCCCATCGTGCTCTTGTTTCTATTGATTTCAATATCACTCTTCCCTGTATATTCGGATGCCTGTCCGAAAATTTCCAACATTGACGCCACACAACAGATGACCTCCCTGGCAAACGATATCCGTTACCATAATTACCTTTATTATGAGAAAGCGCAGCTGCTTATCAGTGATGCTGAGTATGATCAGTTGCTTGCTCGGCTAGTGATGCTTGAAAAATGCTTCCCTGCGTTGATAGAGGCTGATTCACCAACCAGAACGGTGGGTGGCGGCAAAGGGGGAGGATCTTTGGTAATAAAGCATGACCGCCCGATGCTTAGTCTGTCGTCGTCTACCGGCCCGGAGGCGGTGGAAACTCTTCTGAGAAGGTTTTCGGGCGGAAAAGTGCAGCTGCTGGTCCAACCGAAGGTTGACGGGCTGCCGGTGGAGCTGATTTATGAAACCGGACGGTTGGTTTCGGCAGCGACGCGCGGGAATGGTCATATCGGTGAGGATGTGACGGAGCGAGTTCGTGAAATCGATGGTATTCCGCATCTGTTGACCGGTACGTTTCCAGATCGGGTGGTGGTGCGTGGCGAAGTCTATGCTGATTGGCAGCTTCTTCAAAAATACGAAAAAATGGCTGCAACGGAAAAGTATGCCACACCTCGCCATATGGCAGCAGGAGTTTTGAAATCTCAAAAACCAAATTTGGCGGCGGTGGCGGTTCTCCGCCTGTTCCCATTTGAACTGGTGACCACCGGATCAGTGCGCTCCGACCTGGCGGCACTGGAGCTGCTCTCAGAGTGGGGATTTCCGGTCGACCTCGAACAGACTCATACTGTGCGAACGTTTGCCGACGTTCAGGCAGTGTATCGCGCCTTTTTGGCACATCGAGATGAGTACCCATTTGCCATGGACGGAATCGTGGTTAAAGTGGATGATCTGTCTCTACGCCAGCAGTTGGGGGAAGGGGTACGTGCACCTTTCTGGGCGGCAGCATGGAAATATCCGCCGGACACTGCTCGTACCCAGGTGCTTGGAATTAAGTGGGCAGTTGGTCGTACTGGCCGCCGGACACCGGTTGTTGAGGTGTCTCCGGTACGGCTTGGTGGCATACAGGTTACCAGAGTTTCGCTGTACAATGATGCCGAAGTTGCCCGGCTGGATATTGCGATCGGGGACCAGGTAGTGGTTGCCCTGGTGGGGGATGTTATTCCCCGGGTGCTGGAGGTTGTGAGGCGGGAACCTCGTGATATGGTTTATGGTGGAACAGTAGCACAGATTTCGGAGCCTGCCTTGGATGCGTGTCTGCATGATTCACCCGTATGCCGGGAGCAGTTTCTGTCCAGAGTGACCTATTTTGCTTCAAAGCAGGGACTTGGTATTAAAGGTCTCGGAAGGGGGCGCCTGCAAAAGCTGGTTGAAGCGGGACTGGTTAATGATCTCCCCTCGCTGTTTCTTCTGAAAGTGGAGGAAGTAGCTGAAGTACCCGGTTTGGGTATGGAAACGGCGCGGAGTCTGACGGCGGCAATCAAAGCGGCCGGTCATGCGGAACCATTCCGTATCGTCACCGCCCTGAGTGTTCCTGGTGCCGGGCCGGGCAGGGTAGAACATCTGTCCCGGCAATTCACCTCACTGGATGCGCTGCTGGCAAGTGGACAGAAACAATTGGCAGGTCTCCCAAGCACTGACCTCCGGGCGGCAAAATCAATCCAGAGATTTTTTCTGTCGCCAGGCGGCCAGGAACTGCTGGTGAAATTTCGTAAACTGGGATTTTTGTAGGATTACTCCTCTATTCTCGGAAAGAGCGCTTCTGCCTTGGTTATGATTGTGCCCGCCTTTAGACCACCCCATGCCAGTCCATCTTTAGAAACCGCCTCATTCCAGCCCAGAGAAACCAGTGCCTTTTCCGCAGTTGCCGGCAGGAAGGCCGACAGAATGCAGTGTGTGATGCGTTGTGATTCAAGCAGCGTGTACATGACCGTGGCAAGGCGATCTTTATTGGCCGGGTCTTTGGCCAAACTCCATGGTGCCGTATCATCAATGTATTTGTTACCGGCGGAGATGACTTCCCAAATAGCCTGCAAAGCTTTACTGAATGCCAGCTCATCGATAAACTTATCGACAATTGTCACCATCTCTTCTGTTTTCTGCTTCAGTGCTTGATCTATTTCCGTCATCTTAGACGCGTCTGGAAGAATGCCGTTGAAATATTTGACCGCCATTGCGGTCGAGCGTGAAAGCAGGTTGCCGACATCGTTAGCCAGGTCGGAATTGATTCGTTGCACAAGGGCGGAGTGGGAAAAATCTCCATCCAGGCCAAAGGGTACTTCACGCAGCAGGAAGTATCTGACTGCATCAACGCCGTATTTGTCGATCAGCATGTTCGGCTCGACGACATTCTGCAGACTCTTGCTCATTTTTTGCCCTTCAACTGTCCACCAGCCATGGGCAAAAACCTTTTTCGGCAACGGCAGGCCGGCCGCCATCAGAAAGGTCGGCCAGTAGACAGCATGGAAACGGAGGATGTCCTTGCCGAGGAGGTGGACATCAACCGGCCAGTAGCGCCCGTAATTGCCGGACTCATCAGGATAGCCGAGAGCTGTGATGTAGTTGGTCAGGGCGTCGAACCAGACATAGATGATATGACGGTCGTTACCCGGCACCGGGATACCCCAGGAAAAGGTGGTGCGGGAGACGGAAAGGTCGCGTAGCCCTTCCTTGATAAAGGAGATGATTTCGTTACGCTTGCTTTTGGGTTGGATGAACTCAGGATTGGCTTCGATGTGTGCCACGAGCTGCTCCTGATATTTACTCATGCGGAAGAAGTATGATTCTTCTTTGAGTTTTTCTACTGGGCGATTGCAGTCGGGGCAGCGGCCATCAATCAGCTGGGTCTCGGTCCAAAAGGTTTCGCAGGGGGTGCAGTACCAGTCCTCATACTCTCCAAGGTAGATGTCACCCTTGT
>JAQUCQ010000166.1 GCA_028686145.1 Desulfuromonadaceae bacterium
AAAATGGTTCCAGAAGATAGAAAAATCATCAGAATTCACCCCCGGTTTGCAAATGCTGGATTTATTGAAACAGAGCAATAACTCGGTTTCTAAAAAAACTCTTGAAACTGAAACCTTCAGCGCGGTAGCAAGCTGAAATATAGTGACAAGTTTTGGCTGCTGTATGCCTCGTTCAAGCCGGGATATGAACACCCTGTCCAATGAACTGATTGCGGATAGTTCCTCTTGGGATAATAAAAGTTCCTTCCTCAATCTGCGTATAACGATGCCAAAAGCCTTTTCGATGGTCAAAAAGCTCTCCCGATAAAATTGGATAATTAATTGGTTACCATAAGCGCGATAAATTAACTGTAGTCTACTGACATCTTTTTTATTCAACCGTAAGACATGGAAAGCTTATGGCCCGCAGTCTTGAATGTTATTGCCGAATACGGAATAAAATAGTATTCATAGCTTCTTGGCGCGAATATCTTTTTCTCTGATTCCATTCGCGGGATGATTGCATATATCATTGATGAGAATAGCACAAATTTATGGACTTAAATTGCAACGTGTCATAAGCTTGTGTGCAGATAAAAAGGTTTGGGGCTGTAGCTCAGCTGGGAGAGCGACGCGTTCGCAACGCGTAGGTCGACGGTTCGATCCCGTTCAGCTCCACCACAATTAATTCCATAAAAAATGGTTATACAATCGTGTGTTGTAAAAGGCCATTATTTTAGCCATTCTGCCGTGAGGCTTGCTGATGCGCCCCTGCCGTACTGCTCTGGTATATTCCCCGCTTTTCGGAAATTTCAATTTTGGCGACGATCACCCGTTCAAGCTGCAACGCAATCGTCTGGCATATGATTTAATGGGGGACTATGGTCTGCTGGATCTGCCGAACATGCAAATCCGCGACTGTCAGCAGGCTTCTGAGGAACTGCTGCTGTCCTTTCATGACGCCGCCTACATTGCCCGCCTCAAAGAGTTCAGTTCTTCTGAGGAACCGCGGGCCGATTTCAGGTTTGGCCTCGGAGATGCTGATTGTCCGGTTTTCAAGGGGGTGTATGATTATGCCGCTCTGGGTGCCGGAGCAACCTGCGAAGCTGTCCGGCTGGTGGTGGAGGAAGGGGTTGATATCGCCTTTAATATGAACGGAGGATGGCATCATGCCCACCGCTCAAGGGCTTCCGGTTTTTCGTACCTGAATGATGCGGTCGTTGCAATCAACTGGTTGATTGCTCGCGGGCAGCGGGTGCTTTATCTGGATATTGATGCTCATCATGGTGATGGCGTCCAGGAGGCCTATTATGATACCGACCAGGTACTGACGATATCCCTCCATGAGAGTGGCATCTATTTCTACCCCGGCACCGGCTTTGAAGACGAAATTGGAGAAGGCCGCGGGAAAGGCTATTCGGTCAATGTGCCGCTGCTGGCTCATACAGATGACGCCATGTATATGAAAGCTTTTGATGAGGTGGCATACCCGTTGATTGCAGCTTTCAATCCGGATACCATTGTCACGCAGATCGGTGCTGATACTTTCCGCACCGATCCGCTTACGAATCTGGAGATTACAACCCACAGTTACTGCGAAATGCTTTCAAAAATAAAGCGTCTGAAAATTCCCTGGGTCGCACTGGGCGGCGGAGGGTATGATCTCATGAACACGGCCCGGGCCTGGACGCTGGCCTGGGCGATTATGAATGGCATTAAACTCAATCCTCGCCTGCCGCCGGCCTTTATTGACAAGATCGAGCTGCAGGGATTTCGGAACCGGGTCCTGATAGATGCCATGCACTGGGCCGACGAAGGGGAACGGGTGCTGGCGCTGGGGGCAGTAGAAAAAAGTATTGCCCGCATCAAAAAAACAATTTTTCCTGGTATACTTGGAAGTTATGGCGCTCCTTCCTCATAATTGCCAACTGCTGGATGCTGCCGGACGGCCGCTCACTTCACTTCAGGCAATCAACCGCCTGGATGAATCTGAAAAGGAGCGTGTCTATTCTGTTCTGCTGCCCCAGCGGTTGCGTGATGTGCTCGGCTTGGCGGAAGGGTCGCTCTGTAATGCTGCCGGGGAGAAACTGATACGCATTATTGCCCCGAAAGGGTTGTCGCTGGTAAGGATTGAAGCCCGTTCGAAACCTGATGAGGGTGTCACGGTTTTTTTTCTGGAGCTGTCCGACACCCAGTTTCACCAAATGGAGCTGAGCTTCTGTATAATTCGTGATCCACATTCGCCGCATTATGCGGTTGATGTTGATGAAAGAGGGGTGAACAACTGGTTTGCTTCTCATGGGCGCAATATTCCTGAAGAGTTGCGCGCCATGCGTGCCGGGCTTTTCCCCAATCAGACTCACCACGGACTGCAGCTGTTTGCGGCCTTTTTCCCGCTGCTGGAGCGTTTCACTGACGCGCTCGGGATTCAGATGATTGTGGCTGAGCCGCTTTCCTACGACAATGCCATCCGCTATGAAAAATACGGTTTTGACTATCTGCGCGGCAGGCGGCTGATGCTGGAGATAGATCGGGAGTTCCAACCCGGGGGGCGATATTTTTCACGACTTGATGGATCAAGCCCCTTTCGAATGCCCGGAATGGAGCGTACCGTGAGTGGGCGAAGCTGGGCGATTCACGACGGCATCATGGATCAGCCGTGGGACGAAGTACAGATTTACCGAATAATCGGCGTTCACGCCGGTATCAATACGTTTCCGGGAAGAGAGGAAGAGAAACGATGAATCTCAAGCAGCAGCTACAACCAACTCCATTGGATGGAATAAGATATTTTACCCCGCCGGATGACTTTCTGTTGAGCGGCCGGGATGGTCTGGTCGCTATTTTATGGGAAAACAAGCCTCCGGTCCCGCTGTTGGAAGAGGATTTTACCACTGCAGTGGAAAATGGCGCACCGGATTATGATATGGTAGGGAATGGCATTTACCAGGCACTGCGGCTCAATCCCGACTGCATTGGCGCCGCCTGGTATGCTTCTGTGTTAAAGGAGGCCTACCCGCATATTATCTCTGAATTGGGCGGGCAGATTATCATGCTGGATGCGAAGGAAGTTGACGCTCCCTATCTGGATCGCAAGATCAATTTTCTCAAAATCATGGCTCTCCTTGATCCTGGCAATGCCGGATTGCCGTTGGAAATTGCCAGAACCTACGTTGACAAGGGGTCCCGTTTATCTAGCATGCAGCATGCTGTAACGTGCTGGTATGCTGCTGAAAAGCAGCTTAAAATAGCGCTGGGACTTAATCCTGAAGACCATCATGCCGCATATGAATACGGTGAAGCGTTGTACGTGCTGGGGCGTTACGAACAAGCAGCGGAAGTCTGGAGCGAGATGATTACTCTCCTGAAGCCTGCTGAACGGGCACGGGTTGAAGCACGCATTGCCGGGATACTGGCAGGCAAGATTCCGATGGTGCCGCCGGTCGACTATCTCACGGCGCTCTCGGTCGCCGTCGAACAGCATCACGGCGGTTTCAACGATGACGCTGCTGCAATTATAAAAGATGTCCTGGCTGACCCGATTTTTGCCGAGCAGTTTCCCTTGGACGAGGTATACTATCTGCTTGGAACCTGTTATCAGGAGATTGGTCTGATGGACGAAGCGGCAGATGCTTTCAAGAGGAGTTGACGATGTTCGGTTTTAGTACGGCAGACTGGATTTTTTGCGGATTTGTCCTTCTGGTTATTTGTGTGTGTGTTGGCATCAGTGACATGCGGAGATCAAAAAAACAGTGATCTTAGCCACCTTTCATATAAAGCGGGTAGCGCGTGGAAGACGACAACCTTCATGATGGGCACGAATTGCGGCGACCGTTGGGAATGACACTGCTGAGCGGGTTGTATCTGTTCTTTTTTCTGTTGACCGCCTCCAGTTATGGCCAGCCGATCCCCTTTATGGGCGCCATATATCAAGGCACACCGGCACAGGTACTGGTGATTGTTGACAGTGTGATCTGCCTTTACCTCCTTTTGGGAATAATGAAGTGCCAAAGACTTACCTGGTACTTGCTTCTCGGTTACAATGTGTTTGAAGTAGTGAATACCCTGATAAATCTGCTACTGATAACTTCCACCGAGCTGGAGAAAGTTATCGATGAAAAGATTGATACTTCCGGGTTGGTTGCCAGTAATATCAGTGTTATAGTGGCTATTATTCTCCTTTCCGGCTTTATTTACCGTCAGCGGGACGAGTTCTCCAACCACTCGAAGTACCTGTTTTAGCAGTAAGCATCATGAATACGGTGATTTTCTCTGTTCAGATGTCGTATTCAAAAGTTGTCACCCGCTTTATTATGAGCATCATTTTTATTTCCCCGTTTCACCAAATACGATATAGTGAACCACCATGAGAAGAATACTTTTAGTTGACGATGATCCGGTTTTTACCCGCTTTCTTGCGGCCTATATAGCAGACAATTTCCCGTTGCTGCAGGTGGAGATTTGCAATAATCCGATGTCAGCGCTTCATTCCATTAAAGTCGGCAGTTATGACCTGATGCTGATTGATCTTGAAATGCCGGCCATGGACGGTCTTAAGCTTCTCAAGTTTGCCGTGAGCGTCGGGATGGATAAAAACCGTATTGTTATACTCTCCGGCAGGGATGCCGATTTCCTGCACAAGATTTGCCCGATGGGTACCTGTCTCGCTGTGCTGAACAAATTTGAAGCGCGTCAGAAGAGTGTTCTTGATATGGTATTCAACTCTCTCAACCGGAAAGCGGAAGTAGCCTGATCTGCTTATAAACAGGTGCTGTGCTGGTTCTGATTATGGTGCTTCTGCGGCGTAACGTATCAATGGCGGTAGTCATGCCGGTCGGAGCCGCGGTGCTCGGAATGGTCTGCCTGCCTCCGCCGCTTGATTTTCTCACGGCAACGGTCGTTGCCATTATGCTCCAAAATCCCTTGAAATGGCCCTGATGCTGGAGACTTCCTGCGTACGACCGGCAGATTCAGCGCATGATCAGTTTGCCGCCGGCAGCTGTTCTGACCCCGCAGTGCGTCTGATGTAACCCCTTTACACGTGGCATTCCTGCTTGCCTTCTGCTGAAGCTATGGCACACTTATCTAACAAAACAGTACCACGTGATTCTAATCATGAGGAGGAACGGTAATGAAAAAGATCGGAGTAGTATTGTCAGGGTGCGGCGTTTATGACGGCAGTGAGATTCATGAAGCGGTTCTTACCCTATTGGCAATCGACCGCCAAGGGTGCGAAGCGGTCTGCATGGCACCTGCTGTCGACTTTTCGGTTACCGATCACTTGGTTAACCGGGAGACGGGTGAAAAACGGAGTGTACTGGTGGAATCGGCACGTATCGCCCGCGGTAACATTCGCGACATCAAGGAGGTCAAGGCTGCCGAACTGGATGCCATAATTTTCCCGGGTGGGTTTGGCGCGGCAAAAAACCTGTGCAATTTTGCCTCGAAGGGTGCTGCTGCATCTGTCAATCCTGACGTTACCCGTTTGATTAAAGAAATGGCAGCTGCCGGAAAACCGATCGGTGCGATCTGTATTGCGCCAACTGCGGTTGCTGCCGTACTGGGCAAGGAATATTCTCCTACCGTGACGATTGGCACCGATGCCGGTACCGCCGCCGAGATTGAGAAGACGGGTGCAAAACATCAGCAATGTCCGGTGACTGAATTTGTTGTGGATGCACAGCACAAAGTGGTGACCACACCGGCCTACATGCTGGCTACCCGTATCTCGGAAGCAGCTGAAGGGATCGACAAGTGTGTCAGGGAAGTGGTAAAGCTGATGTGACGCCATTTTCATGCACCACCTATTCAGGGCGAACGCATGCTTCGCCCTTATTTATTACAAGGACATACTGTTGATGAATTTTCTCCTGCTCGGCATCTTTACCGCAATTACTGCTTTTACCTATTGGCTACGCTACCTCAACCTGCAGTACCTCAATCAGCATGGCAACAAGGTGCCGGAAGGTTTTGAAGGTGCCGTCGATGAGGAAAAGCTGCGCAACAGCTCCGCTTATACCCTTGACTCCAGCCGTCTTGGGCTGTGGGACTCGCTTCTTGACAATGCTTTGATGGTCGTATTTCTGTTTGGCGGGCTGCTGGCAACATATGATCATTTTGTCAGTTCGTTAACTGCCTCACCGATCATATCTGCCATTCTCTTTTTTCTACTGCTGACCTGGGCGTCAACCCTGTTGGGAATTCCGTTCGACCTGTATGGCACCTTCCGTATCGAGGCGCGCTACGGCTTTAACACCACGACACCTCGCATATGGGTAGTGGATTTCTTCAAGTCGCAGGCTATCGGGGCGGTCTTGCTGGCCTTCCTGATAACCGTTGTCTTCTGGCTGATCAGTTGGCGTCCGCAACAGTGGTGGCTCTGGGTGTGGGGTTTCATGGCTGTTTTCAGCCTGTTCATGATGTTCATCTCCCCCTATGTAATTGAACCACTCTTCAACCGCTATGAACCGGTCACTGAGGAAGGGTTGGAGGATGATATCCGGGCTATGATGGAGAAGGCGGGGCTAAAAGTTGGGAAGGTGTTGCAGATGGATGCGTCGAAGAGAAGCAGACATTCCAATGCCTACTTTACCGGCATCGGCAGGGTTAAACGTATTGTGCTGTATGATACATTGATAAAACAGATGACCCACGAAGAGATCGTTGCCGTGCTGGCGCACGAGATCGGGCACTGGAAAAAGGGGCATGTCTGGAAACAGCTGCTCTGGGCGGAGGTAATGGCTCTGGCGGGATCATGGCTCAGCTTCATCATGCTGGCTTGGCCGGGATTGCCGGGCTTGTTGGGATTGCCTGCCGATATTTCACTACCGGCTAAGATGGTGGTGCTTGGATTTGTTGCTTCTCTGGCACTGTTTCCGCTCGGGCCGTTTTCTGCATGGCGCTCGCGTTGTCACGAACGGGAAGCAGACCGCTTTGCCTCCGACCTTACCGGCAGGCCGGAAGATCTGGCTTCGGCTCTGGTCAAGATGTCGGCGGAGAACCTGTCCAACTTGTTTCCGCATCCCTTCTACGCGGACTTTTATTTCTCGCATCCACCGGCAGTCGAGAGGGTCCGGATTCTCAGGAATTGGGGCTCCATGCAAAAAGAGGGAGAATGATTTCTCCCTCGCCTAAGTTCTGGGGTTATTCCTTCGTGTACATCACTGCTACGGCTCTGGCAGTGCTGTCGCCGACAGCCACCCAGCCGTGCGGCTGGCTGGAATCATAATAGATGCTGTCGCCGGTTCGCATGCGCAGCACTTCATTTGTGTAATGGAAGTCAAGCTCACCGGAAATGATATAGATAAATTCTTCGTCACCGTCATGCTTGAAGAAGAGTGAGTCCTCCCACACCTTGTTTTCGAACTCAACCAGAAACGGCTCCATATGTTTGTGCCTCAGCCCCTGAGCCAATGAGTGG
>JAQUCQ010000167.1 GCA_028686145.1 Desulfuromonadaceae bacterium
ATGCTGTTCTTTCCTGCGTTGCACAAGAAAATACAGGATCGGAATGGTGATCTGGGACAGAGTTGTCGCTGCAATCTCGCCACACATCAGGGCAATGGCCAGACCCTGGAAAATCGGATCAAACAGGATCACAAAACTTCCCACCACGACTGCTGCGGCCGTTAATAACATGGGGCGGAAGCGCACGGCTCCCGCTTCAATGATCGCCTCATCCAGCGGCAGCCCTTCATTCCTTCGTAATACTGCAAAATCTATAAGAATTATTGAGTTACGAACAATAATCCCGGCCAGGGCGATAAAACCGATCATGCTGGTGGCGGTAAAGAAGGCTCCAAACAGGGCATGCCCCGGAAGGATACCGATAAGTGTCAGCGGTATCGGAGCCATAATAACCAACGGCGTAGTAAAATCTCGGAACCAGGCAACTACCAGAATATAAATCAATACCATGACCGCTCCGAAAGCAATCCCCAGATCACGGAACACTTCATAGGTAATATGCCATTCGCCATCCCACTTCATGCCGAGATGATCTTCGCTCCAGGGCTGACGTGAAGCCAGGACTTCGATCTTACGGCCATCCGGCGAATGGATGGTATCAATCTCTTTCTGCATATTCAGAATTGCATAGACCGGGGCTTCGATTTTTCCAGCCACATCACCAATCACGTAAATGACGTTTTTGAGGTTTTTACGGTACAGAGTTTTTGCCTCAATGCCGGTACTGATGCGAACAAGCTGTGATAGCGGTATGTTTCCCTTCGCTCCGGTTACATAAATTGAAGACAATGCTGCTATGGAGCTTCGCTGGCCAGCGGGAAGACGAAGATTGATCGCCACCGCCTCTTTCTCTTTTGGAACATGTAATAGTCCGGCATCCTGGCCATTCAAAGCTATGTGCAATGTTTTGGCGACGTCATCCACGGCAACGCCGGAAAGAGCAGCTTTCACGCGATCGACAGTGATATTGAGTTTGGACTGATCATCCTCCCGGTACCAATCTACATCAACAACGCCCTCGGTTTTAGCCATGATCGCCTTGACCTTAGCAGCAGCTGCAGCCCGCTCGGCATCGTCCGGACCATAGATCTCAGCCACCAAGGTTGCCAGCACGGGAGGACCCGGCGGAATTTCGGCAATTTTGACCCGCGCACCGTATTTGTCTGCAATTGACTTTACGATGGGACGGATGCGTTTGGCAATTTCATGGGATTGATCCGCGCGATCTTCCTTGGGGAGAAGATTGACCTGGATATCCGACATGCTGGACCCTTTACGCAGATAGTAGTGCCGCACGAGTCCGTTGAAATTGAACGGCGCGCTGGTACCAATATATTCCTGAAAATCCGTTACCTCCGGAACAGCCCGAAGAGCATCTCCCATCTCTCTTGTCATACGGGTAGTCTGTTCCAACGGAGTGCCATCAGGTGCGTCGATGATAATTTGCAGCTCGTTTTTATTGTCAAACGGGAGCATTTTAACCGTGACTGCTTTGAAATAAAGGAGGGAACATGATGCCAGGAGCAGAAAGACTACACCAGCAAGGAACATCGTCCGGATTTTGGGGTTATGCAGAAACGATCCCATCAAACGCCGATAAAAGACTGTCAGTTTAGAGACCTTTATTTCATCGGTGGCTTTATAATGTGCTTCTCCTCTCATAAAACGGAAGGCAAAATATGGAGTAACAATAAAGGCAATAAACATGGAGATCAGCATTGCCGTGCTGGCTCCGACCGGGATCGGACGCATGTACGGGCCCATCAGGCCGCCCACAAAACCCATCGGCATTACTGACGCGATGACAGCAAACGTGGCAAGAATCGTTGGATTACCTACTTCGTCCACCGCTCTTATGGCTGCTTCCAATGGATCCATCATCTTTGTGGTGAAAAAACGGTGGATATTTTCCACAACAACAATCGCATCATCCACCAAAATGCCAATTGAAAAAATAAGCGCAAACAGGGTAATTCGATTGAGTGTATACCCAATCAGATAGATTACCAGCAACGTCAATGCCAGAGTGACCGGGATTGCGATTGCTGCCACCGCTCCTGCGCGCCACCCCATAAAGAGGGCGATCAGAATGGAAACTGAGATGGCGGCAAGGAACATATGGAACAACAGCTCATTGTTTTTTTCGCGGGCTGTATCACCATAATTACGGGTAATTGTCACCTGGACATCTGAAGGGATTATTTTCCCCTTCATGAACTCTATCTTTTTCAGCAAGTCGTCAGTAATCCAGGTGGCATTTGCCCCCTTCCGTTTGGCAACGGCAATAGTTACCGCAGCATAATCCTCCTTTGGATTACCTGAGATTTTCTTCTCCGCAGCCCCCGGCCCCATTCCAAAAAAGACATAATCCTCCGGGGCACTGAGGCTGTCCTCTATAGTGGCGACATCCGACAAATATACCGGTTTGCCGCTATAAACGCCGACCACCACACGCTTGACTGCATCGGCATTTTCAAGAAAATCACCGGTCTGCACCAACACGGCCTTGTTGTCGCTTGAATAACTGCCCGATGGCAGGGATGCATTCCCTTTTTGCAGGGCACCTGCTACTTGTAACGGTGAAAGGCCAAATCCGGCAAGACGCGGTGCATCCAGGATGACACGCACTTGTCGTGAGAAGCCACCAGTTATTGTCGTTTCAGCAGTATTTTCACTCTTCTTCAATTCGTCGGCGACTTCATGCGCCAACGTCCGCAAAGTGCCATGGTCATAACGGTCCGACCAGAGCGTTACGGCGAAGATAGGAACATCATCGATGGACTTCGGCACCACCAGGGGCTCTAATGCACCGGGAGGGAGCAGCGGACGGCTGCTCATTACTTTGTTATAAAGTTTGACCAGCGACTCTTCCATCGGCTGGCCAACCTGATAGCGAACCGTAATGATCCCCATACCGGGACGACTCATGGAATAGAGATATTCGACCCCCTTTATCTCCCACAGTTTGGATTCAAAGGGCTTTACCACCCGTTCCTGAACTTCTTTCGGAGAAGAGCCAGGCATGGGAAGATAGATATCCACCATCGGCACCACAATCTGTGGTTCCTCCTCACGGGGAGTCATTTTTATTGCAAAGAAGCCGAGCAGCAGTGAAGCTCCCACAATCAAGGGGGTCAGCTTGGAATTGATGAAAGCGTGGGCTATTTTGCCGGCAAAACCGAGGTTATCCATGGTCTATTCCACCCGTGCCCCTTCGGTGACCTTCTCTACACCAGAGACAATCACTCGATCTCCATCCGACAAACCGGCAAGAATCTCCACCCGGTCGCCTGTCTGTCGGCCGACTTTTACAATCCGCATACGGGCAGTATTTTCCTTGCCCACTGTCCACACAGAAGATAGTGCACCATGGTCCATAACGGCATTTTTCGGTACGGTAATACCGTTTACGGTCGTCCCGAGATTAACTGCGCCGCGGCCAAACATGCCGGACTTCAATCCCTTCTGGTTCAAAGCGATTTTGGCAATGACAGTACGGCTCCCCGGATCGGCTGTCGGGACAATTTCGGCGATCCGGGCGGGAAACGAACGGCCAATTGAATCCAGTGTCACCTGCAGCTGTGATCCCGGTTTGACCTTGTTCGAAATATTCTCCGGCAGCGCCAGCTCTAATTGATAGCTCCCTTCATCTTCTATGGTCATAAGCGGCTGCCCCGGGAAAACCGATGCCCCCAAATCAGCTTGTTTACTGGCAATAACACCAGAAATAGGTGCCGTGATGCGCGTGTAATCAGACATCGTAGTGGCAGCCTTTGCCCCCTCTTGAGCCTGTTTAAGCCGTGACACGGCACGTGCTGCACCTTGTGCCGCCATATCTTTCTCGGTCTGCTTGACATCAAATTCCTGCGGACTGACTGCCTGCTCTTTGAACAGATTCTGATAGCGGGCAAAGGTCGTGTCGGCTAGTTTTTTCCTGGACAGGGCCTCGTCCAGCCCGCGCCGTGCCTCATCAACAGCGGCTGTGGCTACTGCGGCATTGGCCTGGTTTTCCTGGGCATTCAGCTGTGCCAGCAGTTGCCCCTTGTGTACCCGGTCGCCTTCACGGACACGAAGCACATTAATGCTGCCGGGAATACGGGTCGAGACAACAGCACTGATGCGAGCACGTACACTCCCGACAACTTCCAGCATTTCAGGTACGGCAACGCTCTTGATGGTTTCCAGAGACACACCCTTGACAACCGCAACCGGCGCATTTTCGGCTGTAGCGGCATCATGTTTCTTTGAGCATCCTGCGGTAGAAAGTGCAGCAGTCAGCACGATCATCGCAAGCAGTAGATAATTCCTCATTTAAGCATCTCCTTCACAAATGTTCCCGTCATGTAATAAACCTGGCCACCCGCCAGAGCATACCCTGCCTCGGTTTCCACGAGATTTGCCCGGGCCTGGTTAAGCGCCGTCTGGGCGTCAAGTAATTCAACCAGTGTTGATAATGAATTTTCATAGCGTTTTCTCAGGAGCCTGACCGTCTCTTCGGCATCCACGACCGCATGCCTGGCAACTTCAAGGCGCTTACCCGCCTCATCCCGTCGAAGATAACTTTCCTTAAGTTGATAGCGGACATTCTTTGTAGTCGATTCCAGCATCTCACGTGCTGCCGCTTGACCGGCTAGGGCCTGTTTACGCTCGCTGTTGGTGCGGAACCCGTCAAACAGCTGCCATTTGAGCGAAACTCCTGCGCTCCAGGCATCATGGTCCGAGGTAAAAGGAGCATCTTTAGCATTCAACTGGTATGAGGCAAATGCTCCCACAGTCGGTAGATAACCACTCCAGGCTAGCTTGAGTGCGGCTCCTGATTTTTCAAGATCGGTATAAGACTGCTTGATTTCAGTCCGGTTATCAAGAGCTTCCCTGATGACCTGATCATTTATGGCAGGAACCATAATGCTGTCCGAAAACCCTGAGATCTCATAGACACTGTTATCAGGCAGACCGATCAACAGAGCCAGTTTCATCTTGGCAAGCGTCAGGTTATCCTGAGCGGCGATATGCTGTTGCTCAACCATTGAAAAGTGAGTGCGGGAGCGCAGTTCATCCGAACGAAGGCCGACTCCGGCAGATGTCCTGACCGTTGCAAGCCGCATATTTTCCCGGGCATCGGCAACAGCTTTATCGGCGGCCTTGAGCTGAGCCGCGGCCTTCTGTACTTCAAGATACGTATAAAAAGTCTGAAAGGCAATACCCTGACGGGCTGCTTCCAGTTGCAGTTCCGACTTCTGTGCATCCTTGACGGCCATGTCCTTAAGCGGAGAGAGTGAAGGAGCAAACAGCGGCTGCTGAATCGACAGGACGGTTTTAAAGTCATGTTGCGCGGAGGGGTTGTTGAGGTTGCTGATCAGGAAATCATTGTTAGTAAAGCGTCCCTCATTGAGCTTCATCATAAACGTATTAACCGGCGAGTTGGATGCAGCCAAAGTTTCCTCAAACGCCACCGCCGGCAGATAATGGGAATTAGCACTATTTACCCCCTGACGGGCGGCATGAGACGTATAACGGGCAGCCTTGATCTGATTGTTGTTTTCAAGTGCCATATTCATGGCATCCCTGAGCGAGAGTTTCAATGGCTCTGCTTCAACGGCAGCAACGGTACACAGCAACACCGCACCCGTAATTAATAAACGATACATAACACCCCTCCAAACAATTATACATTTATATATATATTAATAACCTAATGTGTCAACACCTATTTTATAATTTCATATCAACCTGACATATCTTCAGTGCACCAATATCGAAGAAAGCAAGACGATTCCGAGTAACCAATCATTTTAATATACTATTATTTTACAAGAAGTTTCTCTTTCGTCAATTGGCGAAAGAAAACATTAAAAGCTTTTTGTTTGATATTGTATATTGAATGATTACATCAAGGAAGGAGTGATACTTTGATGCTTCAGATATTGTTCCGGCCATTACCGGCAAGGTCGTGATCGGGATAGCCGACCACCCGGTTGCGCCCTTCGCGTTTGGCCCAGTACATCGCCTTGTCGGCACGTTCCAGCAAAGAATATGCAGTATCATCATCCGGAAGCAGACAGGCGGTGCCGATACTAACCGTCACTCGCAGTTCCGGGATCCGGTGTAGGGGGGTTTGCTCCACGGCAGTACGCAGACGTTCTGCAAGTTTATTTGCCTCCACTTCAGGGGTATGAGGCAACAAGATGACAAACTCTTCACCGCCGAAACGGGCCAGGACATCAGTCTGACGCAGAGCATCCACCAGTATTTCAGTTAGATGCTGCAGAACAAGGTCACCGACCTGATGCCCCCAGGTATCGTTAACCTGCTTGAAATTATCAATATCCACCATCAACATTGCCAGATCAAGCCGATGGCGCTGGGCGCGAAGCACTTCTTCCTGCATTCTGCGATCAAGACAACGACGGTTGAATATTCCCAGTAACGGATCAGTAATAGTCTCCTGTTCCAGAACATAAATACGTTTGAGTTCTTGCGTTGTACTATAAGCCAGCAAACAGACCAGCAAAACAAAGACGGCACCAAAGAACATGATCACCGCTACCAGCATCTCGGGGGTAGAATAGCGTACCCGATATTTAAGAATAAAGAATCCCACATACCCGAAGAAAAACAGCAGAATCATTCCGCCCAGAAGATACCACCGTCTACGGTTGGTTCCCTGAGGCAGCTCATTTCTCAGCTTGCGTACTATAGTGAGAGAGACGACCAGCAATGCTACCCCACTGAGCAACAATACCGCCATCAGGTCGCTCATACAAAAGCTACCTGCCAGACAGGTCTCAATAGAAGAGGGTATCAACGGCATGCGGTTTGCTCCAATAAACAAGGAATAAGGGAAAAGTAGCGGCTATTTCGGGGGTGGGGAATCAATTAATCAGTAAATATCCATACACTGATTAATGAGTTGCCGTCAAGGGTTTTCATTGATACTACGTTCATTCGCTGTTATCTCCTGTACGTAGTAGTTACTTCAGCATGAATCCTTTGTTAAATAATCCCAGACACGCATCAACAACTATAGGAGAGTAACGGTCCCCCCTGTATGTCGTTATTTCCGCAAGAGCAACGGTTATCCCATTGGCCGGCCTGTAGGGGCGATAGGACGAGGTCGCTTCGACCACGTCGGCAACAGTCAAGATTTGCGCTTCCAGAAGGATCTCTTCCCGCTGAAGTCCCAACGGATAGCCGCTGCCATCAATATGCTCGTGGTGTTGTTGGACGATGCGGGCAATCGGCCAGGGGAATTCTATGCCATCCAGTATCTCATAGCCGGCATGGGGATGAATTTTAA
>JAQUCQ010000168.1 GCA_028686145.1 Desulfuromonadaceae bacterium
GATAAAATGATTAGAGGCCGGCAGCTGCCGCCACCTCGGCGGCAAAGTCGCATTCCTTCTTTTCAAGTCCCTCGCCGAGAGTGTATTTAGTAAAACGCGTTATGGTTATCGTTGTACCAAGTGCTTTTCCGGTTTCAGTGGCAAACTGCTGAATGGTCTTGTCGGTGTCCTTGACGAACTGCTGTTCAAGCAGGCAGATGTCGGCATAGAATTTGTTGACTTGACCAGCAATAATTTTTTCGATTATATTTTCCGGCTTACCGGTCTCACGGGCCTTTGCACGGTAAATATCTTTTTCTCTCTCTAACACGTCGGCGTCAACTTCAGCGCGCTGGACGTATAAGGGAGATGCTGCAGCAATATGCATAGCCACGTCCTTGACAAAGGCAGCAAAGGCCGGATCTTTTGCTGCAGTGACATTGTCACAGATTGCTTCTACCAGAACCCCGATTTTTCCACCGGCATGTATGTAGGATCCGATGGCCCCTGCTCCGGGAACAACATAGCTGGCAAAACGACGGATCTGCATGTTTTCACCGATGACCGCAATGGCTTCATTCAGCATGATCTGGATAGTTTTGCTGCTGTCGCCGCAATATGTCTGATTGAACAGTTCTTCAACGGAAGCAGGATTTGCCTGCAGGATATGATTCGCAATGTCTTTTACAAAGCCCTGGAACTTCTCGTTTTTTGCAACAAAATCTGTTTCACTGTTGATCTCAAGCAAAATGCCCTTATTGCCGTCTGCTGATGTTGCTGCAGCTACCATACCTTCCGTTGCTGCGCGACCGGCCTTTTTTGATGCGGCAGCAAGGCCTTTTGTACGCAGGAAATCAACAGCCTGGTCAAAATTGCCGTCAGTCTGCTCAAGTGCTTTTTTGCAATCAAGCATTCCGGCGCCGGTTGATTTTCTCAATTCTGATATTTGTGCCGCTGTTACAGCCATTGCAATCCTCCTATCCTGTCACAACAGGAATTGTGTATAAAATAAGTGTGATTATTCGCCAGTTGCTTCTGCAGCAACTTCTTCAGGTGCGTATTCCTCTGCGCCTTCGGTATCCTTCTGCAGAGCTGCCTTGCGTGCCTGAATACCTTCAAGAACAGCATCGGCCATTTTGGAAGAGAGGAGACGGATGGCACGAATAGCATCATCATTACCCGGAATGACATAATCAATCGGATCGGGGTCACAGTTGGTATCGACGACAGCAACGACTGGAATACCAAGTTTGTTGGCTTCCTGAACGGCAATTTCTTCATTTTTTGGGTCAATGACAAACATGACGCCGGGGAGTTTGTTCATCGTCTTGATCCCGCCGAGAGTCTTCTGGAGCTTTTCACGGTCGCGGGTAAATTGCAGGGTTTCTTTTTTTGTGTAGGCATCAATAGTACCGTCTTCGAACATGGCATCAATTTTTTTCAGGCGATCGATGCTTTGTTTGACAGTGGTAAAGTTTGTCAGCATTCCGCCAAGCCACCGCTGGTTAACGTAATGCATTCCACAACGGGCGGCTTCTTCGGCAACCGAGTCCTGAGCCTGTTTTTTGGTACCGACGAACAGGACAGTGCTGCCATCCTGTGCTGATTCTTTGACAAAGCTGTATGCAGTTTTGAAATAACGGACGGTTTTCTGCAAATCGATGATGTAGATTCCGTTACGGGCCCCGAAAATGTAGGGTTTCATCTTGGGGTTCCAGCGTTTTGTCTGGTGACCGAAGTGGACACCGGCTTCCAACAGTTCCTTCATGCTGATACTTGACATGTGTTTCTCCTTTGGTTTTTCCTCCGCCTCGTCGAATCCCCGTCATCAACTGGTAAATAGGGACACCGTCGGATTTACCGAGGCGTGTGAATTGAATAGCGGGATTTTATAGCACAGCAGCAGCTGTAAAATCAAGGGTAATTACGACAGTTGCCAGTGGAGTGCGCCGATTGGGCAGGCTTCCACACACCGCCCGCACGCGGTGCAGTGTGTGGAATAAAGAAATACGGCAATTTTGTGAAAACGGACGGTTTCCAGCGTGATTAATTTTATACTGCAGGCGGCGACGCAGCGTCCGCATCCGCTGCAGCGTTCGTGACTAATTTTCGGGATGTGCTGATGGTCTCTTTTCAGAGCCCCAGATCCATCTGTTTCCATGTAAACTCTGCTTTTGTCTGCTTGCGATTGAATGGATAATAACGGGGGCATTTGGCGACAACGGCATTTCCCGCCTGTTTGCAGGTGCGACGACAGGAAGTGCAGAGTTTGTTTGGGGATAGTTTGTGTGCGTTTTTTTGTGTCATGGCGGTCAATCCGTGCAGGGGCGGTTCAAATACCGCCCCTGCAAAAATGATTATTCGATAAACCTGACCCAGCCAAACTCGTCCTTCAGTCGTCCTGTTTGGATACCGGTCAGTGTTTCATACAGTTTCTGGGTGATAGTGCCGACTTTTCCGCCGGTCAGTTGCAGGCACTCGTCCTTATAGCAGAGATTCCCGACTGGGGTTATTACCGCTGCAGTGCCGCTGCCGAAGGCTTCGGTAACTTTGCCGGAACGAATATCGGCCATCAGGTCATGAACATCGATTTTGCGTTCCTCGACCGTACAGCCAAGGGTGGGGGCCAGCTTCAATACAGAATCACGGGTCACACCCGACAGGATCGACCCGTCAAGTGGCGCGGTTACAATATGAGTGCCGTAGGCAAAAAACATATTCATTGCTCCGACTTCTTCAATGTAACGCCGTTCCCGCCCGTCAAGCCAGAGTACCTGATCATATCCCTTATTCTTGGCTTCCAATCCCGCTTTCAGAGAGCTTGCATAGTTGCCGCCAGTTTTGGCTTCGCCGGTTCCCCCGGGCACGGCACGCACATAATGATCTTCCACCAGGATGTTTACCGGATTAAACCCGGCTGCGTAATAGGCTCCAACGGGAGAGAGGATGACATAGAAATAATAGTGATTCGAGGGTTTGACTCCAAGAACCGGCTCGACTGCAATTAAAGTCGGCCGGATATAGAGCGAGGTGCCGTTGGCAGTCGGAATCCAGTCGCGCTCAAGAGAAACCAGTTGCTCGATCCCCTTAAGGAACAGCTCCTCCGGGATAGGAGGGAGGCAGAGTCGGTCACCGGATTGATTGAAGCGTCGGGCATTCATCTCGGGACGGAACAGGGCAATTCGCCCATCAGCCCATTTATAGGCTTTAAGCCCTTCAAAAATTTCCTGGGCATAATGAAAAACAAGGCAGGCAGGGTCGAGCACAAAAGGAGCATACGGCTCGATTCGGGCATCACACCACCCCTGATCAGTTTTCCATTCTACAACCAGCATACGGTCGGTGAAGTATTTGCCAAAACCAAGTTGAGTTTGGTCGGAAATCTTTGTTTTCATTTTCTCGGCAGGTAAAGGAACAATTTTAATGTCCATTAGTACTATCTCCTTATTTAGCAATAATCAAAACATTCGGACAACGATTTTTATCATAAAACAGCAGGGTGCGGCAAGGTGAAAATCCTGGACTACTGAAACCGGAGTGCATGCATAAATAACAAAAACATTCTCTGTATATAGCTACAGAATATCAGTTTCAACTTACTAATTGACAAAGTCTTGCCAATCTGTTTTATTGCGACCCTGTATATCGTAACTATTTAAAATAACTGAATAACTTTAGTTTTGCTAAATAAATTTATCAAGGAGAACATCTACATGGAAAAATACCGGTTTCGTAAAGTCATGGCGGCAAACCGAGGCGAGATCGCTATCCGTATCTTTCGTGCCTGCACTGAGCTGGGCATCAGCACGGTAGCACTTTATTCTGAGGAGGACAAACTCTCCCTGCATCGTTACAAGGCTGATGAAGCGTATCTGATCGGCAAAGGGAAGTCACCGATTGATGCCTATCTCGGCATTGACGAGATTATTGCGTTGGCGCTCAAGGCGGATGTTGATGCTATCCATCCGGGATATGGTTTCCTGGCTGAGAATGCTGAATTTGCAGAGGAATGCCGGGTTAATGGTATAACGTTCATCGGCCCAACTGCTGAGATGATGCGTTCGTTGGGTGATAAAGTTTCAGGCCGGAAAGCAGCAATTGCCGCTGGTGTCAACGTGGTGCCAGGGACTGAAAATCCGGTTGAGAGAGAAGAAGACGCCCTGATCTTCGCCAAGGAAAATGGTTATCCAATCATTATCAAGGCATCGGCAGGCGGAGGCGGCCGTGGCATGCGCGTGGCCAACAACAAAAAAGAACTGCTTGAGGGACTTGTTGCGGCTGGCAGTGAGGCAAAGGCTTCTTTCGGCAATGCCGAAGTTTTTCTGGAGCGCTACCTGGTACATCCGAAACATATAGAAGTTCAGGTGCTGGGCGATAATTATGGCAATCTGGTACACTTTTTTGACAGAGACTGCTCTGTGCAGCGCCGTCATCAGAAAGTGGTTGAATTTGCACCGTCGTTATCCCTGACCCGCTCACAACGGGAGGAGCTCTGTACGGCAGCGCTTAAAATTGCCGGGCATGTTAAGTACCGCAATGCCGGCACTATTGAATTTCTCGTGGATAACGAAGGCAAACACTACTTTATCGAGATGAATCCCCGTATTCAGGTGGAGCATACCGTGACCGAAATGATCACCGGTCGCAATCTTGTACAGAATCAGATCCTGGTTGCCTGTGGGCACAAACTTTCTGATCCCGAGATCAATATTCCTTCGCAAAGCGCCATTGATATGCGGGGTTATGCCATTCAGTGCCGTATTACCACGGAAGACCCGGCCAATAATTTTTCCCCTGATTTTGGGACCCTGACTACGTATCGTTCGGCCGCCGGATGCGGCATTCGCCTTGATGCCGGCAACGCCTTTACCGGCTCAAAAATTACTCCCCATTACGATTCATTGCTGGTCAAGGTCAGTGCATGGGGGCTTGCCTTTACAGACGCAGCCAATATTATGAATCGTGCCCTGCAGGAGTTCCGTGTTCGCGGGGTCAAAACCAATATCGGATTTCTCGAAAATGTTGTCACTCATCCGGTTTTTCTCCGTGGGCAGTGCGATACATCTTTTATCGAAAAACATCCGGAACTGCTTCACTTCCGTGAAAAGCAGGATCGCGCCAGTAAAGTACTCAACTTCCTCGGTGAGGTAATTGTCAACGGTTCGCCTGGTGTAACAAAGCCGCTTAAATCGGCAGAACTGATCGAAGCCCGCGCCCCATACGTCGATACGAGCAGGCCTCGCCCGTCCGGGAGCAAGGATCTTTTCATGCAGATGGGCGCCGAAGGGCTCTCCAAATGGATTCTGGAACAGAAAAAACTCTTGATCACCGACACGACCATGCGCGATGCGCATCAGTCCAATCTGGCAACCCGCGTACGCAGCTATGATCTTATCAAGGTTGCCGAACCGACCTCCTACCTGGGTGCCGACCTGTTCTCTCTGGAGTGCTGGGGGGGGGCAACATTTGACGTCTCAATGCGTTTCTTGAAAGAAGATCCCTGGCAGCGCCTGCACAAATTGTCGGAGTTGATCCCCAACATCCTGTTTCAGATGCTTCTGCGCGGTTCAAACGCGGTCGGATACACCAATTATCCTGATAATGTTGTACAGAAGTTTGTTGAAGAGGCTGCTGATTCAGGTGTCGATATCTTCCGTATCTTTGATTCGCTTAACTGGACCGCCGGCATGCGGGTTGCGATGGATGCCGTGCGCAAATCGGGGAAAATCTGTGAAGCGTCCATATGCTATACCGGCGACATCACTGATCCAAGACGGGACAAGTACCCGCTTGAGTATTATGTCACTATGGCGAAAGAGTTGGAGAAAATGGGTGCCCATATTTTGGCAATTAAAGATATGGCCGGTCTGCTCAAGCCGCTGGCAGCATATAAACTTGTCAAAGCGCTTAAAGAGAATATTGGCATTCCAATTCATCTTCATACCCACGATACCTCGTCAAACGGTAGCGCCATGCTGCTTAAAGCCAGTGAAGCTGGTGTGGATATTGTGGATGCCGCTCTGTCCTCACTCTCCGGTCTGACTGCCCAGCCAAACCTGAATGCGCTGGTTGCGACTCTCGAAGGAAGTGAACGTGATCCGCTGGTTAATGCCCCTGGTTTGCAAAAACTGGCCAACTATTGGGAAACCGTCCGCGATTACTATTCCCCCTTTGAATCCGGTCTCAAGAGTGGCACGGCAGAGGTCTATCACCACGAAATTCCGGGCGGGCAGTATTCAAACTACAAACCGCAGGTAGCTGGTCTGGGGCTGATTGAGCGCTGGGATGACTGCAAGGAGATGTACCATAAAGTCAATATGATGTTCGGAGATATCGTCAAGGTTACACCGTCTTCAAAGGTTGTCGGTGATATGGCCATGTTTCTGGTCAAGAACAACCTGGAGCCGGAGGATGTTTTCACTACCAAAGAGGACCTGGCCTTTCCTGAATCGGTTGTCGGTATGTTCAAGGGAATGCTTGGCCAACCATACCAAGGGTGGCCGAAGGAACTGCAGAAAATAATTCTGAAAGGTGAGCAGCCGATTACCTGCCGTCCCGGTGAGCTACTTGAGCCGGTTGATTTTGTGGAGGAGAAACTCAAGCTTGAGGAAGCGTTGGGGCATCGCATCGATGATCGGGCGTTGGTTTCTGCAATCCTGTATCCGAATGTCTATCCCGAATTTGACCGGCATCGTGTGGAGTTTTCCGACACTTCGGTTATTCCTACCCCGATTTTTTTCTACGGTCTCGAATCAGGACAGGAAACCTCTTTGGATATCGAACCCGGCAAGACCCTGATTATCAAGCTTAATGCCGTTGGAAAAGTGCAGAACGATGGTACCCGTACCGTTTATTTCGAATTGAACGGTAATAACCGGTCAGTTGTTATTCGTGACCAGTCGGTACAAAGTGACGAAGCGGTCCGGGTTAAGGCTGATAAGGGGAATCCCTGTCACATCGCGGCACCAATGCCGGGCAAAGTGTTGAAGGTGAACGTCAAAGTGGGTGATGCGATCAAGGCCGGTGATGTGCTTATGGTCACCGAAGCTATGAAGATGGAGACCAATATCAAGGCCAAAGCTGATGGTGCAGTGGCAGATGTGAAGTTTAAAGAAGGGGATAAAGTTGAGAAAGAAGATCTGGTGATAGTTGTGGCAGAATAGACACCGTTTGGTCTAGATTGCGCAAACGCCCCGTTTCCGAAAGGATGCGGGGCGTTTTATGTGGCAGCCGAATTTACATTTCCGCAAACACTTCCAGCTTGCGTTCACTCGGTATCGATATTACGTTATAGTT
>JAQUCQ010000169.1 GCA_028686145.1 Desulfuromonadaceae bacterium
TCGACCGCTTCGTAAATGAAGTGTTCAAGCATGCGGGGAGCCATGCCAATCTCTTTGATATCAAGGAGCGACGTTTTATTGTTGAGGAGCCGCATAACAATTTTTTCGCCATAAATAGTAATAAAAATTGAGACTCTGAGGTCCAGGTCTACACCATGCTTATGGCTTTTATAGAGCATACGACCGTCCTGATGACGTCGTTTTTCGGCAATGTCGGATTGTGCCATGACTTTGATGCGCGTTGAGAGCTGGGGGGCGATTTCTTTCGGGTAATCTTTGTGATGGTGCATGACACCGTCAAGCCTGAAGCGAACGCGAAGGCGGTCTTTCATCGGTTCAATATGAATATCGCTGGCCCCTTCCTCAACGGCGTCATCCAGAAGGGTGTTGATCATTCCTATAATTGTGCTCTCATCAGAAAGAATCGGCTGAGTTGATGACCGCTCCAAAGCTTTAAGCGTGTCACGAATGGATTCTTTGGAAGCAATGGCAAATCGTGCCTGATCTCCTAGAAACTTTCGGGCACAATCATGAGCTTTTTGATCAAGTGGATCTGACAGTGCCAAGATTACATGAGAATCTTCACGTCGGACCGGAACTATGTCAAGTTCACGGCAAATTGATAATGGAATGACAGAAAGCAGGGTGCGATCAATAGAAATAAAGGTCAGTTCTAGCAGGGGGTATCCAAGCTGATATGACAGGGCTTCCAGTAGTTTCCGCCCTTCAATGAAGCCCCGATCAACCAGTATTTCTCCCAACCGCGGCTTGTTAGTCGATTCACGTTGGATTCCAAGCGCTTGTTGCAAGTCGGATTCACGGAGATACCCCAGTTCAACAAGAAAGTCTCCCAAGCGAATCTTAAGGCGGTTGTTTCTTAATGTCTCCTGGAGGATATCTCGGGTCAGATAGCCAAGATCAAGCAGAGTATCAACCATGGTTTTTGGAGTGGTGAGTTTGCTGCGAACGCGGATGGCATAGGCAAGGTGCTGAATTGAGATAACATTCTCTGCAATTAAGAGGTCTGTAATCACACCATTTATCGGAGAGGAAACAGGTACATCTTTAGATGGAGTGTCCATGCATGATCCCCTAAGTTACATAATTTACAGAAGTTATATCGTATTATTTCTGAAAATTAAACAGTAAAATAGTGTACATTTATCTCATTAAAAATAATGTGTTGCGATCGTAGAATTATGCTGATTTCTGTTACATAAGATGGACAAGTAAATAAATGGTGAGTCCCAAGTTACGTAATTTCTGGATGCGTAAAAAGTGACTGTTCTGGTGATGTCGGAGTTATTAAGCTTAAGATATGTATCGAGATACATCACGCTGTGAAGTGAAAAATGTAATTATAAAAAGGTGTTAGCAACATGCTCTTTAACACCACCAAATGTCAGTCTATGAATGGGACATGGGCCAAGTTTTCTGATGGCTTCAAGATGAGCGCCGCTCCCATATCCTTTATGACCTGCAAATCCGTACCCCGGATACTTTGAATCCATTTCAACCATTAATCGGTCACGGGTCACCTTGGCAATTATTGAGGCGGCTGCTATGGAAATACTTAAGGAATCGCCTTTCTTTATGGTTTTTTGCGGGATAACACTGTCAATGGTGCTGATTCCATCGATTAGCAGATAGTCTGGCTGGGGGGAAAGTTGCTGAACAGCAGCCAGCATTGCACGACGGGTTGCTTGCAGGATGTTGATCCGGTCAATTTCAGCCGGATCTATGATGCCGACACCAACTGTAAGTGCTTGCGCCATGATGATTTCAAATAACTTTTCACGCTTGTCCGGAGTCAACTTTTTTGAATCATCAACACCAGTGATCGAAAGTCCGGCAGGGAGAATCACCGCAGCAGCCATTACTGGGCCAGCCAGCGGTCCGCGACCTGCCTCATCGATTCCCGCTACGCATGTATAGCCGTTGCAGTATGCAGCATCCTCGAACATCAGAGTGTTGAGAGGTGCATTTGTAAATAGTTCGCCTTGATGTGTCATAAGCAGCCCTGACCCTGAGAAACAGGATTTCAGTGTTAACGGAGTATTCTACTGCAAGAAAACATATTCGTTCAGATCAAAGCAAAAAGCCCCGCAGGAGCGGGGCTTTTTTTAAAAACTATTTGGCAACAGGAACGTATTTCTTCTCGCGAATCCTGGCTGCTTTACCGCGCAATTTACGCAGATAGTAGAGTTTGGCACGACGGACATGGCCACGAACCATGACTTCGATGTTTTCAATGTTTGGTGAGTGAAGCGGAAATGTTCTTTCGACGCCAATATTGTTGGAAATTTTGCGAACAGTAAATGTTTCACGAACGCCACCATTCTGGCGTGCAATACAAACGCCCTGATATGCCTGGATACGTTGTTTGTCCCCTTCAACAATTCGCACATGTACTTTTACAGTATCCCCGACCTTGAAAGGGATTACATTTTTCTTCATTTGGTCAAATTCCAGAAAATCGATGGTGTTCATTGGGTACCTTCCTCCTGTATGATGCTCTGTTTGTGTTTATGTATCTTCACGTTCAATTCCTCTGAGTCGATCAAGCATTATTGCTGCTGCAGAACGAACCGAGAGGTGGTTGTATATTCCATTTCCTGCAATTGGATCAAGTATAAGATCAGCGGTTATAAAACATTCCTCTGTTAATCCCCATCCGGTGCCCAGTAAAAGCAGATACGGTTGATCAGACTCCTGCAAGAGTTCCCTGAATGTCACCAGTGATAACGACCCGGGGCGCCGTGCGGCACCAGTGGTCGCTATTTTTACCGGTTTACAGAATCCGCCTTGAAAGTCTGCTACTGCGGATGCAACAGAAGGTGTTACCCGGACAATATCAAGAGCCTGTCTACGATCTGGGTTGTATTCTGCTCCCCACCCTTGTCGCCAGTGACCACTTATTCGTTCTGCCAGCTTTTGCTGCTCCTCGGAAGGAGTCACAATATAGAAACGGTCAAGGCCGAACGTTTTTGATGATCGGGCGATGTCGTGTTGATCAAGGTTTGTTAAAGCAGAGGTGATAACCTCGTGATGCTTGTTATAAACCGGATAATGAACAAGGGCGATGGCCAGATTATTACACGCCATGGGTTTCCTCATGCTCAATCTCTGCCAGCATCTTGCGATCTTCTCGTGTCAGCACGGCCTTTGAGAGCAAATCTGGACGAAGCGATCTGGTTTTACGCAGAGATTCTTTACGGCGCCATTTTCTAATCTGCTCATGATGTCCCGAAAGCAGGGCATCCGGAACGACAAAACCTTTAAATTCTGGGGGGCGAGTGTAGTGTGGATACTCCAACAAGCCATCACCAAAAGAATCTGATTCAGCTGACTCGCTACTGCCAAGTACTCCCGGAATCAGGCGAGTTACAGAATCAATAATTGCCATCGCGGCTATTTCACCGCCTGATAGAACAAAGTCACCAAGTGAAATGTCGTCCTCAGCGTAGATAGAACGGATTCTTTCATCAATCCCCTCATATCGTCCGCAAACGATAATTAATCCCGATTTCTCTGCAAGTTCCAAAGCAACACTATGAGTAAGTCGTCGCCCGTGGGGTGACGTAAGCACAATAGTTGATGCCGGATGCTGAGCCTTTACCGACTCGATGCACGCTGCCAGCGGGGCTGCTTTCATGACCATTCCTGCACCGCCTCCATAAGGGGCATCATCTGCGGTTTGGTGACGATCAACGGCCCAGTCGCGAATATTGTGTAGCGAAATGTCAATGAGCTGTTTGTCTTTAGCCCGTTTGATGATGCTTTCGTCAAAAGGGCCCGAAAACATCCCGGGAAACAGAGTCAGAATGTCAAAATTCATAGATCCAGCAAGCCATCAAGCGGGGTTATGATCATTTTCTTCCCCGGTATATCAATATGCGCAATTACGTCAGCAATAGCCGGAATCAAATAATCCTTGGAACGGCCGCGCACTACGTAGATATCGTTGCTGCCGGTTTCAAAAATATCAACAAGTGGGCCAAGTTCGACGCCCTGATCGGTATGGACAATAAGGCCGATAAGGTCACGCCAGTAATATTCATCTTCATCAGGAACCGGCAGTTGGCTCCGTTTTATACAAAGTTCCGATCCGGTCATGAATAGAACCTGGTTTATGTCGGAAAAACTATCCAGGCCTAAAATGAAACCACCGGCATGGGCAGAAACACTCTTTACGGTATATTCACGGAGCGCACCGTCCTTCTCTTTCAGAAAAACAGTTTTAGCCGATTGCAAGCTGTGTATATTTCCGGAATAGGAATAGAGCTTTAAAAGCCCCTTAATTCCGTGAGTGCCGATGATCTTACCCACCGGAATCAATGTATCCTGATCTGTCATTTATTCTACAATCTTGAGAATTGCCTTTTTGTTGTCTTTTGTTGAAACTGCATTAAGAATGGTACGGATCGCTTTGGCAGTCCGTCCTTCCTTACCGATGATTCGTCCCATGTCATCCTTGGCGACGGTCAGACTGATGACCAGGGTGCCATCTTCCGTCTCCTCAGTCGCATTCACGTGAGTCGGGTCATCAACCAGTGCCTTTGCAATGCTTTCAACAAGAGTCTTCATGGCGGTATCCTCTGCTGCTCATATAGAGTGGCCGGCGAACCGGAGGAACTGAATACGTTATGCGGTCGTTTCAGGTGCCTTGCCAAGAAGTCCGGCATTCTTTAGAAGCTGACGAACCGTATCAGTCGGCTGGGCGCCCTTGCTGAGCCATTCAGCCGCTTTTTCGGTTTTCAGTTTAACAACAGCAGGGTTTTTGGTTGGGTCATAGGTGCCGACATTTTCGATGAAGCTGCCATCTCTGCGACTGCGTCCGTCAGCAACAACTATCTGGTAAAAAGGTCTTTTTTTAGCGCTTGCGCGTGCAAGCCGGATGTTTGTAGCCATTGAGTATATCCTCCTGATTTTTTACTTCTTGGTTTGTATTTTTTGAAAATGCTTCGTGCAAGGTTCAATGGAACGGCATCATTCCCTTGCCAAGTCCACCCATTCCTTTGAGCATACCCTTTGGACCAAGCTTCTGCATCATTTTCATCATTTTTTGTGCTTCAGTAAAACGTTTCAGCAGCTGATTGACTTCTTGTACCGTTGTACCGCTTCCTTTGGAAATCCGCAGGCGGCGACTGCCATTTATCATGCTATGATTAGCGCGCTCACCCGGAGTCATTGAGCGAATAATTGCTTCAATGCGCTTGATTTCATTTTCACTCGGCTGGGCACCCTTCATTTGCTTCATCATTTTGCCCATGCCTGGGATCATTCCCATAATCGATTCAACAGAACCCAGCTTTTTTATCTGCTGCATCTGGGCAAGAAAATCTTCGAGATCAAATTGGTTCTTTTTCAGCTTCTGTTGAAGAAGGCTGGATTCTTTCTCATCAAAGAGTGTCTGTGCCTTTTCAACAAGGGTAAGAACATCACCCATGCCGAGAATACGCGAAACAAGCCGGTCAGCATGAAATACCTCCAATGCATCCAGCTTTTCGCCAAGTCCGACAAATTTTATTGGTTTACCGGTAACCGCTTTAATGGAAAGTGCTGCTCCACCTTTTGCATCGCCATCCAGTTTAGATAGTACAACTCCAGTGATTTCAAGACGATCATTAAAGCCACTGGCAATAGTAACGGCTTCCTGACCGGTCATCGCGTCAGCTACTAAGAGGATTTCACGTGGCTGGACAGCCGCTTTGATTTCGTGCAGCTCGTTCATCAGGAAATCATCAATCTGGTGGCGTCCAGCAGTATCAAGAATAACGGTATCGTAGCCATTCAGTTCAGCAAACTTCATAGCGTTGACACAGATATCGAACGGTTTCTGGTCAGCGCTTGAACTAAACACTTCAAGTCCAAGCTGGTGAGCAACAGTTTCTAATTGTTTGATTGCCGCCGGGCGATACACGTCAGCCGACACAAGCAGTGGTCGCCGTTTCTGCTTTTTGAGCAGATTCCCCAGTTTTCCGCACGTTGTCGTTTTACCGGCTCCCTGAAGTCCGACCATCATGATGGCTACAGGTGGTTTTGCAGCAAGGTCAAGAGAATTGTCCTCGCTGCCTCCCATGATGAGAACAAGTTCGTCATGGACGATTTTGATAACCTGCTGACCTGGTGACATGCTGGTCAGCACATTAGTGCCAACAGCTTTGTTCCGGACATTCTCAACGAAATCTTTGACAACCTTGAAGTTGACGTCGGCCTCAAGGAGCGCCAGACGAACTTCGCGTAACGCTTCCTTGATGTTCTCCTCAGTCATTACTCCCTGACCACGAAGTTTTTTAAAGACTGATTCCAGTTTGTCGGATAGGCTGTCAAACATTTTTAGTTATTGTACCTTGAATACAGAGTTATTCCAAAAGGGGATCACTATAAAGGTGGACCTTTGTTACTGTCAAGAACTATTTGTTTTTAAAGCTGTATTAGACGAGAGTAGCGGAGAGCTGTTCTCAATTGTTGGTACTTTTTGTGATTTACTGAAAGGTATGTATATCCGGAGCAATTATTAATTAACTGCTTGAATTGTCATCATCTTCAATGCTCCAAATACGTTCGTAATGTACATCGCTGTCTTTTCGATAGACAAAGTCGGGTAAAAGTTTTTCAGATATCAGTGCTTCCATAACGTTATTATGAAGATTGCTATCGTATCGAATTGCCAGACCGCAATCAGTTGAAAGAGCTCGAGGAGCTGGAATAAGCAAAATATCCATTCCACACTTTTTGAGTATGTTTTCAGCTTTCATAACTCGATGTGCAGAGTTGAATACCGCTAGTAGTTGACCGTGTTGAATCACTTTATTGTTCTCCTGCATTCTTCTACGCCCACTTTTATGTATCTCAACATAAAGCTGATTGACAAAAATTGTGTGAATTTCTACTATGCCTGAAAGGAGTAGTACATGGAAGGCACAATCCTTATTGTCGGGCTGGTTATTTTCTCTTTAATAATTAGTGTTCCCTGTGGTTATATCCGTCAGAATTATCCAAAATATTCCTTTATGTGGTTTCTTCTGATTCATCTACCGATCCCCTTTATTATACTATTGCGTCTCAAGGCGGGGATCAGTTGGCATTTTATCCCTTTAACATTGGGTGGCTCGGTCGCCGGGAAGATTCTTGGTGGTGTCGTAAGCAGACGGAGAAAACAAAATGCCAAAACGCCCTAGGATGCATTTTCCCCGCCCGTTATCCGGATTAATGCAGGAG
>JAQUCQ010000005.1 GCA_028686145.1 Desulfuromonadaceae bacterium
GCCGGCCATTGTAGCTCCTGTTCCACCTCGGTCGGCAACTGGAGAAGTCAGGGAACCCCAGCGACCTGATAAAAGGGGTATAGACCGGGGCCGGGAGGAGAAGGGGGGGCAACCTTCGAGTTCTAACCAAGGGTATGGTGGTTACGGCAATAGCAAGGAAGCCACCACAATTCGCGAACGTGGCCGGACCAGCCGGGAAAACATGCGGCAGTTCAATCGCCAACAGTCAACGCCAGCTCCGGTGAGAATACCTGCCCCTGCGCCGCGACCCTCTGATTCCGGTGTTCGTCGGCAGCCGGCTCCAGTTGCCGTGCCACATGCATCGCCACCTGCCGTCCGGCAAACAGCACCTCCTGCCGCCAGACAAGCCCCGGATAATGGTGTGCCTGTCAGACGCCGCGATATGGAACGCCGATAGCTGCGTAAAATCAGATGAGTTTATTTTATTTCAGGTGTTACGTCTCCGGATTGCCGGCAGACTCATGAAAGGAATATCCGTATGAAGAGTATACTGCAGGGCATTTTTTATAGCGGTGCGGGATTGTTCCGGATGACAGTCATGCTGCTGATAATAGTGCTGCTGCCGGTTGGCAGTTATGCTGTGTCACCTGATCAGGGGCAGCGAACATTTGCTTCACCGGAAGAGGCTCGCCAGGCGCTGATCGGAGCAGCTCAAACCAAAGACCAAAATGCCATGAAGGCGATCTTTGGACCGGTTTTACACGAACTTGAACCGGGCGATCCGGTGGAACAGGCTGCCGAGTTTGATCACTTTGTCCGCCATGTGCTGGAAGGTACCGAGATAGTTAAACAAGGCGATGACAAGGCGACTCTGGTTATCGGCACTAAAAAATGGCCTTTTCCCGTACCAATAATCAAGAAGGGAAGCTCCTGGCATTTTGATACCGAGGCTGGTCGTGAAGAAATCCTCAACCGGCGCATCGGTCGCAATGAACTGCATGCAATCAATGTCTGTCGTGCTTATGTGGACGCTCAACGTGAATACTATGCCATGCCCGAACCCGACGGTGATCAGCTGCCCAAATATGCGCAGCACATGATCAGCTCTCCAGGGAGAAAAAACGGGTTGTATTGGCCGACTGTCGCAGGCGTAAAAGAGAGCCCGCTCGGCTTGCTGGTGGCCAAAGCGAAGGAAGGTGGCTATATGCAGAAACGCAATGCGGGAGAGCACGGCCCGCGTCCGTTTCACGGTTATTATTTCCAAATTCTCACACGACAGGGGCCGAATGCGCCGGGTGGAAAGTTCAGTTACATCATCAACGGTAACATGGTGGCAGGATATGCGCTGGTTGCCTATCCTGCCCGGTGGGGCGTGTCCGGGATCATGACCTTCATCGTTAACCAGCGAGGCAGGGTGTACCAGAAAAACCTGGGACCGAAAACAGCTGTGATCGCCCGTAAAATGAAGGCATACAACCCTGACCTGAGCTGGAAACTGGTTGAAGAACAGTAAGAAAGGGGCAGATTATGATCGTTTTCAATGTTAACGGGAAGGAACGGCAGGTCGATGTCAGTCCGGATACGCCCCTTCTCTGGGTATTGCGGGAAAAACTGGGACTGAGCGGCAGCAAATTCGGATGCGGCGAGGGACTGTGCGGCGCCTGCACGGTTCACATTGACGGCACGCCGCAGCGTTCGTGTATTACTCCGGTGGGGGACGTGCAGGGAAAGAAGGTGGTCACCATTGAAGGAATACCGGAGAACAACCTGGTCAAGAAGGCCTGGCTGGATCAGGAAGTATCGCAGTGCGGCTACTGCCAACCGGGCCAGATTATGTCCGCTGTGGCGCTGTTGGAGAAAAAGCCGAAACCGACCGATGCCGACATTGATAGCGCCATGAACGGCAATTTGTGCCGCTGCGGTACGTATGGTCGCATCCGCCGGGCTATTCACGTAGCCAGCGGAAAAGCGCCGCAGAAGGGAGGGCACACACATGAATGAGGGGACTAAAATGAGCCGGAGACAGTTCATGAAGAACAGCGCCCTTGCCGGCGGCGGGCTGCTGCTGGCATGTCATCTCCCTTTTGGTGTTCGTGATGCGGTTGCGGCTGGTGATGCTGTGTTTGCGCCTAATGCGTTTCTACGCATCGGGTTGGATGAGTCGGTAACGATTATTGTCAACAAGTCCGAAATGGGGCAGGGGGTCTACACCTCGCTTCCCATGCTGTTGGCCGAAGAACTGTGCTGTGACTGGAAACGGGTTGCCTTCCAGCCTGCACCGGTTGCCCCGGCATACAATCATACCCAGTTTGGGCCGATTATGGTCACCGGTGGCAGTACCAGCGTGCGTTCCGAGTGGACCCGGTTTACCTTGGCCGGAGCTGCAGCCCGGGAGATGTTGGTCGCTGCCGCTGCACAGCAGTGGAAGGTTGAGCCTGCCGCCTGTCGGGCGGAAAACGGTATAGTCCATGGGCCCGGAGGCAAGCAGCTCAGCTTTGGCAAGCTTGCTGCCACGGCGGCGAAACTTCCGGTTCCAAAAGACCCGAAGCAGAAAACGGGGAAAAAACGTTTGCTCGGCACACCGCTCCATCGTCTGGACAGTCCCGCCAAAATAAATGGCACGGCCGTGTTTGGTATCGATGTCCACGTTCCGGATATGCTGATTGCCGTAATTGCACGGCCTCCTGTTTTTGGCGGCACAATCAAGAGTTTTAATGCTGCCAAGGCACAGGCTGTCCCGGGCGTCAAACACGTAGTTGCAGTAAAGGCGGGAGTGGCCGTTGTCGCTGATGGATTCTGGCCAGCTGTAAAGGGACGCGATCTGTTAGAGATAGTCTGGGATGAGGGCGATGGCGCAAAGATTTCGACCCCATCCATGCGTGAGGAGTATGCCCGATTATCCACCTTACCCGGCATGGTGGCTCGCAAGGATGGAGACGCTCCGGCAGTGTTATCTCTGGCGAAACAGCGCTTTGAGGTAGAATACGAGGTGCCCTACTTGGCTCATGCCCCAATGGAACCTCTTAATTGCTTCGTTGATTTGCACAAGGATATCTGCCTTATCCGTACCGGTAGCCAGTTTCAGACGGTGGATCGAAACGCTGCCGCCCATGTAGTCGGACTCAAAAATGAGCAGGTTGCCCTGGAAACGACCTTTCTGGGCGGCGGATTCGGCCGGCGGGCCTGCACCGGCTCGGATTTCGTTATTGAGGCGGCGGAAGTGGCCACGAAGATTAGGCAGCCGGTCAAGGTGATTCGTACCCGCGAAGATGATATGCGGGCTGGTTACTACCGCCCCATGTGGTATGACCGGGTGGTTGCGTGTCTTGATAATACAGGGATGCCGCTGGCCTGGCACCATCGCATCGTGGGTCAGTCGATCATTGCCGGCACCCTCTTCGAGTCGGCAATGGTCAAGGACGGCATCGACGATACATCGGTGGAAGGTGCTGCAACGACTCCCTATGCTATCCCCAACCTGCAGATTGAGCTGCATAGTCCGAAAAATGCAGTGCCGGTGCTCTGGTGGCGTTCAGTGGGGCATTCTCACACCGCCTTTGTTATGGAGAGTTTCATGGATGAGCTGGCCTACAAAACCGGTAAAGATCCCTATCAGTACCGTCGTATCCTTCTTGCCAAACATCCCCGCACCCTGAAGGTGCTGGATACTGCTGCGAAGAAGGCCGGCTGGGGTAAACCGCTCCCTGTGGGGCACGGCCGCGGCATTGCTGTGCATGAATCCTTTGGTAGTTTTGTTGCACAGGTGGCGGAGGTGTCACTGGACAAAAAAGGAAGCATTACGGTGCACCGGGTGGTCTGTGCCATCGACTGTGGCCGAATTGTTAATCCTGATACGATCAAGGCACAGATGGAATCCGGCATCATTTTTGGGCTGTCGGCCGTGCTGTATGGTGCAATTACCCTTAAGAACGGTCGGGTAGAACAGGGCAATTTTGACACATATCCGCTGGTGCGTATGGGGGCTACGCCGCAGGTGGAAGTAATTATTGTCAAAAGTAGCGAGTCTCCGGGCGGTGTGGGTGAACCGGGTGTGCCACCCATTGCTCCGGCTGTGGCTAATGCCCTGTTTGCTGCCTGTGGTGCGAGAGTCCGCTCGCTGCCGATAACGCCGGATAAAATCACGGCTGCAGTGGACAAGGGGTGAGAGTTTGACCGATCTCGAGTTGTATGAAGAGATGGCGCGCCTGACCCGCGCGGGTGAAGCGTTTGCACTTGCTACCGTGGTGGCCCATAATGGTTCATCACCACGCAAGTCTGGAACAAAACTGCTGGTGCGGAGTGACGGAAGCACTCTCGGAACTGTCGGTGGCGGCCGTGTCGAGCAGGAAACCATCGCGGCTGCTACTGCGGCTTTAGTTGACAGAGAAGCATGCACTCTGGAGTTTGTATTGACCGAAGCGCACGGCTATGCCTGCGGTGGCAGCATGACTGTTTTTGTCGAACCTCAGGGGTGCCGGTCACCGCTGGTCATGTTTGGTGCCGGTCATGTGGGACGGGCGGTGACCGTGCTGGCTCACGGCTGTGGCTTCCGGGTGATAGTCGTTGACGAACGGGCTGATTGCGCTCTTCCGGCCCTCCTCCCCGGTGCTGACGAGATAATCTGTGCTCCGGTGGATGATGCATTCCGACGTCTTACGTTGGAGCGGAAGAGCTTTGTTGTGATTGCTACGCCGGGCCATCTGTACGACTTCGCCGCGGTGAGGGGATGTCTGGCCAGCGAAACGGGTTTCATCGGCCTGCTGGGGAGCAAGCGCAAACGGGAGGCTTTGCTGAGAACCCTTGAAGAAGAAGGTTTCGATGCCGCCCAGAGGGGCAGAGTGATTACGCCGGTAGGACTTGATATCGGCGCGCAGAGTCCGGAAGAGCTTGCTGTCAGCATTGTTGCCCAGTTAATAGCTATCAGGAGCGGGAAGTGACCGTGAGCGTGGCTGCTATCCTTCTTGCCGCCGGAAAATCGCGGCGTATGGGGTGCTGCAAACAGTTGTTACCGCTTGGCAGGAGCACGGTGATAGCCCGTTGTATCACTACGCTGGTCGCTGGCGGAGTTGGAGAAATTGTGGTGGTCGTTTCGGAAGAATGGAATGAAGTGGCTGCAGCAGTTCGTGATTATCCGGTAAGGACTGTGGCGAATCCGGAAAGTGAGGGAGATATGGCCTCCTCCGTGCGGGCCGGTCGCGATGCGTTGGCAGCTGAATCAAGAACAGTGATTGTCTCTCTCTGCGATTATCCGCTGGTTTCGGCAGATACCATCAAACTCCTGACCGTTGCGGCCGGAGATTCACCCGACAGCATTGTCATTCCATGCTACCGAAAACGCCGCGGGCATCCGCTGCTTGTACCCCGCGACGTCCTGGAAGAACTGGGCGAAAATCAGACACTGCGCGATCTGCTACGGAGCGATCCTGGCCGCATTTGCTGTATTGATGTGGACGATCAGGGTGTGCTGCTCGACATGGACACGCCCGAAGAGTATCATCGTATCTGTGGAATAGTACAACTTCATTCAAGTGGCACGTACCCGAATTTTGAAAGGAGCTGGTTATGACCACCCGCCGTATTGCCAAGATATTCAAGAGCCGCCCCACCATTGAAGGGGCTGGTGTGCATCTAAAACGGGCCTTTGGCTACTCTCAGGTGCCACAGTTTGACCCGTTCCTGATGTTGGACGACTTTCATACCTCTATCCCGGATGAATATCTGGCCGGATTTCCCTGGCATCCCCATCGCGGTATCGAAACCATCACGTATGTGCTGGAGGGGGTGGTGGAACACGGCGACAGTATGGGCAACAAGGGAGTTATCGGGGCCGGGGATGTCCAGTGGATGACTGCAGGGAGCGGCATCATTCATCAGGAAATGCCACAGTTAAGCCAAACCGGTACCATGTGGGGATTCCAGTTTTGGGCCAATCTGCCGGCAGCCCAGAAGATGATGGCGCCGCGCTATCGTGACGTCAAGGCGGCCGATATCCCGGTGGCAAAGCTTGACAATGGCGTTACGGTCAAGGTCATTGCCGGCGAGGTTGCAGGTGTAAAAGGCCCCGTAGGGGATATTGTGATCGAGCCGGAAATGCTTGATATTACCGTGCCGGCAGGGACCGTGTTTTCACATGTGCTCCCATCCGGTCATACCGCTTTCGCCTATATTCTGGCGGGAGAAGCTTATTTCGATGAGCAGCGGGATGCCTACGCATATGAAATGGTCGGTCACGGCTGGTCGGACACCGAGCGGCGCTGTCTCTGCTCGGCTGAAACGCTGGTGTTGTTTGAACATGCTGGCGAGATGGTTGAGGTAACGACGGCAGATAAGCCGGTGCGCTTTCTGTACGTGTCCGGAAAGCCGTTGGCTGAGCCGGTGGCCTGGTACGGCCCGATCGTGATGAATACCCAGGAGGAGTTGAAGGCCGCTTTTGAGGAATACCAGCGGGGGACGTTCGTAAAATAGCCTCCGCTCCGGACGGACTCACATGCCCGGCCTGCAGAAAGGAGTTGAATGTCATGAATGCAACCATAACTGCACAAGAACTGCAGCAATTGATAAAAAGCGGCACGGTCTCTCTGGTTGATGTCCTTCTACCGGAAGATTTTGCTTGTCGGCATATTGCCGCCGCTACAAATGCCTGTGTCTACGAGATGGTGTTTCTGGACAGGATAGCCGAGTGCGTGCCGGAGCGTGACGGGATTGTTGTCGTCTATGATGACAGTGGCGCGACCTTGACCGCCCGAACGGCGAAAGAAAAACTGGAACGTGCAGGCTATCGTAATGTGGCGATTTTGGAGGGGGGGCTGCAGGCCTGGCAGGCGTCAGGCTTTGCCGTAGAGTCAAGTGCCTCTGTCCCGGTGCCCGCCTCAGCAGTCCCTGATGGTGTTTATCGGATTGATGCGGAAAAGAGCGTGCTTGAATGGATCGGCCGTAATATTAATAATCGTCACCATGGCCGGATCACCATATCCAGCGGTGAAATTGTGCTGACAAAGGGGTGCCCGGTATCCGGCCGATTTGTGCTCGATATGAGCACGATTACAAATCTGGATCTTCAGGATGATGGGTGGCGAAACATGTTGCTTCGGCACCTGAAATCCGATGATTTCTTTGACGTGGAGCGCTATCCCACTGCCATTTTTGAAGTACGCGGCGCCACGGTAATTGCTGGAGCCACACCCGGAACGCCGAATATGGAAATTGCTGGTTTGTTGACCATCAAGGAGACGACCAAACCGATCAGCTTCCCGGCTATCATTGCCGTACAGGAAGACGGGACTCTCAAAGCACATGCCGTAATCGATCTTGACCGGACACTCTGGAACGTCTGCTACGGTTCGGGCAAGCTGTATGAGCGTCTTGGTATGCATCTGGTGAACGACCTAATCAGCATTGAGCTGTTTATTATTGCGCGGGAAGTAAAATAACGAGGAGGAAAATGTATGTGTAACATATTGATAGTACATTACAGCATGTATGGCCATGTGTACCGGATGGCTGAAGCAATGGCCGAAGGTGTGCGCGAGGTGCCGGGATGTGAGGCGCTTATCAAGCGCGTACCGGAAACTCTCTCTGATGAGGTGCTGGGGATGATGGGGGCGCTTGAAGCTCAAAAAGGGATGGCGCACATCCCGACCGCAACGGTTGATGATCTAGCTGAGGCCGATGCCATCATTTTTGGTACTCCAACCCGTTTTGGCAACATGTGCGGCCAGATGCGCCAGTTCCTGGACGCTACCGGGGCGCTCTGGATGAAGGGAGCTCTGGTGGGCAAGGTCGGCAGTGTTTTTGCCAGCTCCGCTACCCAGCATGGTGGCCAGGAATCGACAATTCTCAGTTTCCATACCACGCTGTTGCACCAGGGAATGATTGTTGTTGGCCTGCCGTACTCCTTTGCCGGTCAGATGGGGGTTGGGGAGATTACGGGATGTTCACCCTACGGCGCTTCGACCATTGCGGGTGGGCAGGGAGAACGGATGCCAAGCGCGAACGAATTGGCCGGTGCCCGTTTTCAGGGTGCCCATGTGGCAAAGATAGCTAAAAAATTGCAGGGCTAATAGCCAGATAGAAAAGGAGGATGTGGAATGGGATCAAAAGGGCGTGAAATTATCGGGATGGATGTGGATGAATTACTTGAATTATTACGCAAGGCATTTAGCGATGAATGGCTGGCCTATTATCAATACTGGCTGGGTGCCAAGCTGGTGAAAGGGCCGATGAAGGATGCCGTCGGCGCCGAATTGCTGCAGCATGCGACCGAGGAGCTGTTGCATGCCGATATGGTGGCGATGCGCATCATCCAGTTGGGTGGTTCCCCCGTTACCGAGCCTAAGGAATGGTACACATTCAGCAACTGCGGCTATGATGCCCCGGACGACCCGTTTGTGAAAACGCTTTTGGAGCAGAATATAAAGGGTGAACAATGTGCCATCGGTGTGTACAAACGGCTGATGGATATTACCAGGGAAAAGGATCCGGTTACCTATAACATGGTACTTACCATCTTACAGCAGGAAGTGCAACATGAGGAGGATCTGCAGTCGCTGCTGGAAGATTACGAGCTGATGATGCGTGCATTCAAGGGGTAGCTTGCCGGAAACTGTTGCTTATAATCCGCTCAGTTTTCATAACTCGCCTCCGTGCCGCCGGAGGCGAGTCGCGTTTTATCGCCTGATTTTTTCCCCCCTGTTTTAGTTAATCCAGCCCGACATGATGGCAATACCGCTTGACACTGACACGAGCATCCAGAGCGTGACCCCTTGGGCTAACGGTTTGATGCCGGTTCTGCCCAGCACTTCTCTGGTCAGGCCGCTGCCGATCAGAAAAAGGGTCACCACAAGGCTCTGTTTTGCGATGCTGTTCAGCGGGTTCCATAGCTGGTCAAGCTGTGGCAGCATCGTCCTTATGGTGGCAGCAGCAATAAAGCCGAGAATGAAGAGAGGGAATTTTACTTTTCCTTCCGACTTGGTAAACCAGGCGGCAACCAGGGCTGCAGGCATGATCCATAACGCCCTCGTCAGCTTGACCGTCGTGCCGATGGCCAGGGCAAGTCCGCCATAGGCCGCCGCAGCTCCCACCACGCTGCTGGTGTCGTGGATCGCCAGAGCAGACCAGAGACCGAACTGTCGCTGTCCCATTCCCAGGAGGTGCCCCAGAGGAGGAAAGAGGAGCAGGGCAATGGAATTAAGAGTAAAGATGGTTGCCAGTGCGACGCCGGTTTCTTCGGCCTCTGCCTTGATCACAGGAGCCATGGCTGCAATGGCACTGCCGCCACAGATGGCTGTTCCGAAAGAGATCAAGGTCGAGGTCCGCTGGGGCGTCTTGAAAAACCTGCCTAACAGATATCCTGCGATCATGGTAAAGCTGATACTGATGGCCGTATATAAAAAAGCATCCTTGCCGGTTTTAAAAAGCTCCGGCAGGTTCATGCCGAACCCCAGACCAACCACTGATGTTTGCAGCAGTCGCCTGCTCCAGAGGGATGTTGTTGCCCCCCACGGATTGCCGATCATAATCCCGAACGTGATTCCGGCCACCAGTGCCATGGGCGCGCTGACTACAGGCCAGCAACAGGCCAGCAACAGTATCCAGAACAGTGCTTTCAAGCCGTTATTGTTTTTCACAGTTGACTCCTTTTGTTTGAATTGATCTGTTTTTAAACTCAACGATCAGACTTGCACGTACGTCGTCCATATACCGGAACATGTCATCCCTGATCCGGAAGTTGTGGTGGCCTGACGGTTAAAACCGGACAGAGTGCAGTCTTCACAACCCGCTCAGCAGTGCTGCCAAAAATGAAATGATCAAACCCTTGCCGTCCGTGGGTCCCCATGACTATTAAAGACGCTTTTACTTCTGCAGCTTTCTGAAGGATTTTCTCATGCGGAATGCCGGTCATTACAAAAAATGTGGCATCTGGAAGCTGTCCAATCCATTTATTGCTGAAGTCCGTCATCATTTTTTGCGCACCAGCTTCGACTTTCTTGTCTATTTCGTCAAAGGATATATAGGGTACGTAAAAGTTGCGCAGATCTACCTGATCTGTGACCACGTGAACAACAACCATGCGGGCATTAAATGTTGAAGCTAATGACATAGCATATTCGAAAGCGTAGTCTGATATTTCTGAAAAATCCGTTGCAAACAAAATTGTATCAATGTTTTTCACAAGAGCCTCCTTTTGTCGGTTCGATGTTGACACTGTAACCGGAATTTAATATAAATAAAAACGAATAATACTGATAAAACACATCAATAGGATTTATATGTCGCTGACATTCCGGCAATTGGAAATTTTTGAAAAGATCGCCGCGACCGGCAGTGTTACCAAGGCGGGCGAGGAACTGCTGCTTACCCAGTCGGCGGTCAGCATGGCGTTGTCGCAGCTTGAACAGCTGAGTGCGACACCGTTGTTTGAGCGATCCGGAAGGCGGCTCTACCTGAATGACAGCGGCCGCCTGTTGCTTAAAGATGCCCGCGATATATTGCTGGCAGTCAAACGGGTAGAGCAGCAATTGCAGGGGGATAGTGGTCAGCTGGTAGGCGAACTGCTGGCTGGTGGGAGTACTACTATCGGGAATTACCTGCTTCCGGCGCTCTTGGGAAATTTTGCCCGGCTATACCCCAGGACAAGGGTGGAGTTGCGGGTGGGAAACACCCAGCAGGTCGCTGATTGGCTTGAAAGCGGCGATCTTGATATTGCATTTGTTGAAGGTCCATGTCACAGCAGGGGGCTTGTTGCAGTCCATTGGCGTGATGACGAGCTTGTCGTCGTGACGGGCCCTGATCATTACTGGACCGGGGAAAAGAGCGCGACGGCAGAGATGCTGGCATCGGCTCCCTGGATCATGAGGGAAAAAGGTTCCGGAACCCGTGAAATCTTTGAAGGTGCCATGGATAAAGCCGGGATCAGCTATGAAATCGCCCTGGAATTCGGCCATACCGAAGCAATCAAGAACGGTGTCGCATCCGGTCTTGGGGTGAGCTGTCTGTCCCGGGTTGCCGTACACCGTGAGCTTGAGTATGGTTTACTTGTTGAGATCAAGACTCCGCTGGTGCTCACACGTTCACTCTCACTGCTCAAACGGCGCGAAAGCTGTTGCACAGCCCTGCTGGCGGCCTTTTTAACGGTAACCGGAGGGAAGTGGGAAGAAATGTCTTAGAATGGTCTGACGGCATCAGTTGCAAGTGGAAGAACCTGTTGTAGCGGCAGTTGCACAATAAACGCCGCTCCCTGACCGGGTTCGCTCTCTACTCTGATATCACCGCAGTGATCTTTGACTATCCCGTATGAAACTGCCAGTCCCAGGCCGGTCCCTCGTGGCTTGGTGGTGAAGAACGGAGTAAAAAGTCTCTCCTGGATGTCTGCAGGAATACCGGCCCCTCGGTCATTTATTGTTATCGAACACCATCCAGCTTCCCGGTCAACCACGGATGAAACCGTAAGCGTTCCCCCTGTTTCCATTGCCTGTAGGCCATTAACGATCAGGTTGGTGAAAACCTGCCGCAGTTGATCTTCGTCTCCCTCAATATCGCCTGCTGCATTCTGATATGTGCGTTCAATGTGGTATGCGTCCAGCGGGATCTGATGACCGATCTGGTTCAGGATGCCATCAAGAAAAACTTCAATATTAAATCTGCGGATGACTTTTTTCTTTGCTCTGGCAAAGGTCAGCAGGTTGGAGACAATTCGCTCTACCCGGCCGACCTGCTGAATGATGGTCTCTATTTCTGATTGATCTGAACTATTCAAACTCCCTGACATTTCCAGCAGTTCGGCATTGCCGCGGATTATCGCCAGCGGATTGTTTATCTCGTGGGCCACGCCCGATGCCAGTATGCCGATACCTACCAGTCGTTCTGCGCGGGCCAGCTCCTGCTGGGCCACAAGCAGCCACTGGTTTTTTTCATCCAGTTGTGCGCTTCGTTCTGCAACCTTTTCTTCCAGCGTTCGATTGAGCAGCAGAATTTCCTGTTCACGTTCAATCAGGTGATGTTTCATGATGTTGAATTCTTCCGCCATGACAGAAATTTCATCATGCCCTCCCACAACGATATCCGGAATATGTTCGCCAAGTGCAAGTAAGCGGGCACCTTCTTCCACTGCTTTGATCGGGCGGGCCAGGCTTGTGCCGAGCCATGCCGAAATGGACACGCCGATTACCGTTACGAACAGGAGAATTCCCGAGAAAATAATGTTTATGCGGGAGCGTAAGTCAAAAAAAGATATTTCAGGTATTCCCAGGTGGAGCGCCAAGGCGCCAATTACCAAGAAGAGGACAACGGCAGTCACCAGCGGCGTCAATGTAGCCAACGTCAGCTTTAAGCGGATCGAGTACCGAAGGTATGGTCTCACGCGGTTTCCTTTTCCTTCATGTGATATTCGGCAATTTTGCGGTCCAGGGTTTTGCGTGAAATTCCCAGAATCTCTGCAGCGTGGCTTTTATGAAAGCCGGTTTCTTTCAGAACTGATGTGATGTGCCTGCGCTCAATCTCATCCAGAGCAACCAGCGGAGCACTGTTTTTAATAGATGAAGATGGATCCCGCTGTGTGCCCAGCGGGAGAAGTCCGGTGGTGATTGTGGTGCCGCGGGCAAGGATGACGGCGCGCTCCATGACATTTTCCAGTTCGCGGACATTACCCGGCCAATCGTACTGCAGGAGTGTCTGCAAAGCATCGTCGGCAATATCGAGTACACTCTTTTTCATCCGTCTGGTAGAAGCCTTGAGGAAATGGCGGGCCAGCGGTTCGATATCATCGCGTCGATCGCGCAAAGGTGGGAGGTTGATTGAGATAACGTTCAGTCGGTAGTACAGATCCTCCCGGAAGCGCCCTTCTTTGACCTCATTCATCAAGTCTTTGTTCGTAGCGGCTACGAAGCGGACATCCACCTTGCGCGTGCGGGTTGAGCCGAGAATAATAAAATCTTTTTCCTGGGTAACTCGCAGGAGCTTGGCTTGCACTGCCGGGCTGACATCACCGATCTCATCCAGGAACAACGTACCGCCGTCGGCTTCCTCAAGGATTCCTTTCTGGTTCATGATCGCGCCGGTGAAGGCACCTCGCACATGGCCGAATAGCTGGCTTTCCAGCAGGGTGTCGGACAGTACGGCACAGTTGAGAGATATAAACGGCTTGTCCCGTCGCTGGCTGTTACGGTGCAGGGCGCTGGCAATCAATTCCTTTCCGGTTCCGGACTCGCCCATGATCAGGATGTTGGCATCACTTTCGGCAACCTGCAGAGTCAGATCATAGACGTCACGAAATGTTTGGCTGCGGAAAATGATAGCATCTGCGCTGCCATTTCCGCGTTGCATTTCTTCGCGCAGCAGTTGGTTCTCTCTGGCCAGGCGGCGGTGGTCCAGCAGTCGTTCAAGCATGCCGAGCAATTTTTCCTTGGGAAACGGTTTGGTAATGTAATCGTATGCGCCCTGCTTGATGGCATTGATTGCATCGTCAATCGTACCGTGAGCGGTCATGATAACTACCGGTATATCCGGCCAGTTTTTACAGAGTTGCTGAAGCATCTGCAAGCCATCAAGGTCCGGCATGCGCACATCTTGCAGGATCACATCGCATGGCATCATCCCCCCGTTTTCAAGCCGTATCAGCAGCTCTGCCCCACGGGAAAATGTCTCTACCCGGTAGCCGCTGGCCTGAAGCAATTTATCGAGATAGCGGAGTATTTCCGGTTCATCATCACATATGAAAATGGAGGGCATGTGTGATCGTTCCTTTTGCGCGTGTTTTTAATTAGTTTTACGACCGTAACTTGACCTGCAGAGCTCCATTTGTCCGGAACGATAAAACAATAATTGTTAGACAAAATGATACATACGCAGACAAAAAGAAGCAACTATTGTTTCTCCCTGTTTTTTACCCCACACGGTGAAATTGCGTAATATGCTGTAATTGATAGCCTTTATTTACATGTTATTCCGCCTCTACGTTTGGCATGTCTGTTGCCGTATACGACAAGTTTGTATATGCGTCACATATCTAATCGGGAAGTGGAGGAAAATATGGGTAAAGAGGATCTGTTCCCAAGCGTAACTCGCCGGGACTTTATCAAAACATGCATAACTGTCTCGGCCATGTTGGGGTTGCCAATCAGTATGGTCAGTACGGTTGCTGCTGCGGCGCGAAAGAGTGATAACCGGCCTGCGGTTATCTGGCTCCATTTCCAGGAGTGTACCGGTTGTTCGGAATCGCTGCTTCGCTCATCGCACCCTGCTGTAGCACATTTGATCCTCGACATGATTTCACTTGATTATCATGAAACACTGATGGCCGGGTCCGGTCATCAGGCTGAAAAATCTCTTCATGATTCGATGCTTGCCAACAAGGGGAAGTATATTCTGGTGGTGGAAGGTGGTATTCCCACCAAAGACAACGGCATCTACTGCAAGGTGGGAGGAAAAACCGCGCTGGAATCATTAAGAAAGGCGGCTGATGGCGCTGCAGCGATTATCGCTATCGGTACCTGTGCCAGTTATGGCGGTATCCAGTCGGTCGGGCCGAATCCGACCGGTGCAGTAGGCGTACGTGATATCATAAAAGATAAGCCGATTGTTAACATTCCCGGATGTCCACCCAACCCGTATAACTTCCTGTCGACGGTCCTGCATTATATAACGTTCAACAAGTTGCCGGAACTGGATCAGTTGGGGCGTCCAAAATTTGCGTACGGCAGAAAAATCCATGAGCATTGCGAACGACGGGCTCATTTTGATGCCGGGCGTTTTGCCAAGGCTTATGGAGATAAAACCCACTCCGAAGGTTACTGTCTCTATAAGCTTGGCTGCAAAGGGCCGGCAACCTACGCTAACTGTTCTGTTGTCCGTTTCAATGATGGTATTGCCTGGCCGGTGGGCATCGGTCATCCCTGTATCGGCTGCACTGAACCGGATCTGCTCTTTAAAACCGCCATTGCTGACAAGGTGCAGATTCATGAACCGACGCCGTTTGACAGTTATGCTCCGGTTGATCTCAAGAACAGGGGTAAAGGTCCTGATCCGCTGACCACTGGAGTTATCGGCCTGGCTGCAGGAGCCGCAATCGGAGCAGGTGTGATGATGGCGAAAAAACTCCCGGATGGGCCTGAAAAGGGGGATGATAATGGGAAAACCGAGTAGACGTCAGTTTCTCAAATTAATTGGAGCAACCGGCGCAGCCCTTGTGGTCGGGCGCGGTAGTGCATCGGCAACTGAGGAACATCAGGTTAACAACGATACTCTCGGGATGCTCTATGACGCCACCAAATGTGTCGGTTGCAAGGCCTGCATGTCGGCCTGCAAGCGGGTAAACAGTGATTACGGTAGCCTTTCGTATGAACAAGCCCCGTTCGACAGTGATGGCCTGTGGGATGCGCCTGAAGACCTGTCCGGGAGTACCCGCACGCTGATCAAGCTCTTCAAGGAGTCCGACAAAGAGTGGTCCTACGTCAAGTATTCATGCATGCACTGCCAGAAGCCATCTTGTGTGTCGGTTTGTCCGGTCAGTGCCATGACCCGCGACAAAATGACCGGTATTGTCGATTACAACAAGAATACCTGCATCGGCTGCCGCTACTGTCAGGTGGCTTGTGCCTTCAATATTCCCAAGTTCCAGTGGGAAAAAGCCATCCCCCAGATCGTTAAGTGTGATTTGTGCAAAAACACCAATATGGTGAAAAAGGGGATTACCGCCTGTGCCGAAACCTGTCCGGTCGGGGCGATAATGTTTGGCAAGCGCAAGGATCTTCTGGATGAAGCTAAAAAACGCTTGCGTGAGAATCCTGGCAGATATGTCGATCACATTTACGGTGAGAAGGAGTTGGGTGGCACCAATCATCTCTACCTGTCTGCCATGCCATTCAAAAAACTCGGCCTACCGGTTCTGAAACACGAGGCGCCGGCTGAATTTTCTGAGAAGATCCAACACACCATCTATAAGGGGTTTATCGCGCCGGTGGCACTGTACAGCACCCTCTGTTTCATTGCTGTCAAAAATATGAAAAAAGGGTGCGCGGACGATGGCGAAGAACAGGGTAAAAGCGGCTCGGAACGGAAAAAAGCAGAAAAGGAACACGGGGAGGACGTCGAATGAGTCATGATGAGTTTCAAACCTACCGGGCTAAGATTTTGACCCCCTCTTTTGTCGTATTGCTGGTGTTGACCTTGATCGGTTTTGCCTTGATTGCGGTACGTTTCATCAAGGGCATTGGGGCTGTCTCCAACATGAATGACGGTTATCCGTGGGGCATCTGGATTACCTATGATGTAGCCACCGGAACAGCGATTGCCTGCGGCGGTTATGCCATGGCAATTCTGATCTACATCCGCAACCGGATGCATTATCATCCCATGATCCGTTCAGCCATACTCACCAGTATGTTCGGATACGGACTGGCCGGTTTCTCGGTTATGGTGGACGTCGGTCGTCCCTGGAATGCCTATAACTTCTTCATACCTTCCAAGTGGCAGGCCAACTCGGCGATGTTCGAGGTGGCGGTGTGCGTTATGGCTTATACAACCGTGCTGCTGCTGGAGTTCCTGCCGACGGTTCTGACGGCATTGGAGAAAACACAATGGAAAACACTTCAACTGTTGCTTGATATGCTGTATTCCCGCATGGGGATGGAGCGCCCGGAACGGATCGGCGACCGCCTGGACAAGGTCAAAGATCTGGCTGCTTGGCTGAAGCCGCGTCTGGACAAGGTCCTGATCTTTATCATAGTACTCGGTATTACCCTGCCGACCATGCACCAGTCATCACTCGGTTCGCTGCTGCTGATTGCCTCCACCAAACTGCATCCGCTCTGGTACACCGGCTTTCTGCCGCTTTTGTTCCTTATTAACTGTATGTTTATCGGTTACTCCATTGCCATCCTGGAATCGGTTATTTCCTGTTATGCCTTTAAACGTCCCTTTGAAACCAGAGAACTATCAGGCATTGCCCGTATCATTCCCTGGCTGACGGTTATCTGGCTTTCGGTCGTTATCGGTGATCTTGCCTGGCGCGGACAGTTGGGCGCGGCGGTCTCTTTTGACTTCTACTCACGTTTCTTCCTGCTTGAGTTCTGTCTGGTGGCGGGTGGCTCATTACTGATGTTCAGCGGGAAAAAACGCGAATCAATCCGCTGGCTGTTTGTATCGGCTGCGTTGATTGTGCTGGGGGGTGCGCTGTACCGCTTTAATGTCTACCTGATCGGATTCAATCCTGGGAAGGGATGGCATTACTTCCCGGCATTGGCTGAACTGCTGATAACTGTCGGTATCGTGGCCTTTGAAATTCTTGGTTACCAGGTGATCGTTAAAATTCTGCCGGTTTTGCCGAAACTGCATACGAGGCAGCAGCTTGATGCGGGGCACGTGACTGCAGATAAGGCATGATATTGATGGTGGCTTTTTTCAGAATAAAGACAATACACTTAACTTTACTGGAGGTTATATAATGGCTCGTATTACCCTTGACCCGGTTACCCGAATCGAAGGTCACCTGAGAATTGATGTGGAAGTTAATGGCGGTGCTGTTACCAATGCCTGGTCATCGGCCCAGATGTGGCGCGGCATTGAAACAATTCTGCAGGGGCGTCCGCCCGAGGATGCCTGGATTTATGCCCAGCGGTTCTGTGGCGTCTGTACAACGGTGCATGCAATATCGTCGATCCGTTCGGTGGAACACGCTTTAAACGTCGAAGTGCCGCTCAATGCACAGTACATCCGCAATATGATCATGGCTCAGCATTCGGTGCAGGATCATATTGTTCATTTTTATCACCTATCTGCGCTGGACTGGGTTGATGTGGTCTCGGCCTTGAAGGCAGATCCGAAAAAAACCGCTCAGTTGGCACAGAGCATTTCTGATTGGTCCGGCAACAGCGAAACCGAGTTCAGGGCGGTTCAATCAAAGCTGAAAGCGTTTGTAGAAACCGGACGTCTCGGTATTTTTTCTTCCGGTTACTGGGGGCACCCGGCTATGAAACTGCCGCCTGAAGCTAACCTGATGGCGGTAGCTCATTATCTGAAGGCGCTGGATTATCAGCGCAGGGCGGCTCAGGTCGGTGCGATACTCGGTGGTAAAAACCCGCACATTCAGAATCTCTGTGTTGGCGGTGTCGCAACCGCTATCAATATGGATAACCTGGCAACCATCAATATGGAAAAGATTGCTGCACTACGCACTTTGATGGAAGAGACTCGTGATTTTGTCCAGAAGGTCTATTATCCGGACATGCTGGCTATTGCTTCGGCTTACAAGGAGTGGTTCAAATACGGTAAAGGCGTCGTTAATTATCTGGCCGTGCCGGAAATGCCGGAAGATACCAAAAACACTGCGTTTGCTCTGCCGGGAGCAATCATCAACAATGGTGACATAAAGAACGCCCGTATCATTACCAATCATCAAGATCCCGGCCTGATCAACAGCATTACGGAAAATGTGGCGCATGCCTGGTATGAGGGAAGCGGCAGTCATCACCCGTGGGAAGGCGAAACCAAGCCAGATTACACCGATTTTCAGGATAACGGGAAATACTCCTGGTGCAAGGCACCACGCCTGGACGGTAAGCCGGTGCAGGTCGGCCCTCCAGCCCAACTTTTTGCAGCCTATGCTGGCGGTAACCAGAAGGTTAAGAAGCTGGTGGACGATTCCTGCAAGAAGATCGGTGTCGGAGTCAGTGATCTACATTCAACCATGGGGCGGCTTGGTGCCCGTGCCATCCGTGCTCATTTGATGGCCGACTATTCGATTGAATATCTGGATAAGCTGGTGGAAAATATTTCCAAAGGTGACCAGGAATATGCGAATTATACTGAAATTCCCAAGGGGGAGTATCATGGAGTCGGCTTTCACGAAGCACCACGCGGCACTCTTTCACACTGGATGGTGATCAAGGACAGAAAAATTAAAAACTATCAGGCTGTGGTTCCTTCCACATGGAATGCCTCACCACGTGATGAAAAGGGTGCCATGGGTCCGTATGAAGCGTCATTGGTCGGTAATCCGGTGGCGGATAGTGAAAAGCCGTTGGAGGTGCTGCGCACGATCCATTCTTTTGACCCCTGTATCGCCTGTGCGGTGCATACCATTGACCTCGAAGGCAAAGAAATAACGAAAGTGAAGGTGATGTAATTGAAAACACTTGTGTTTGGTGCGGGCAACCTGCTCCTCACCGATGAGGGGTTTGGTGTTCATTTCATAACGTACTTGCAAAAGCACTATCGTTTTCCGCAAGACGTGGAGTTGTATGACGGTGGCACGCTTGGCATAATGGTTACCCACATGTTGGAAGCTGCCGATCATGTCTATCTGGTGGATGTGATTGATGCCAAGGGGGAGCCGGGGGATATCAACCGCTACGAGAAGGATGATTTTATGCTGGGCAGGCTGCCGATCAAGATGTCACCGCATCAGATCGGCATTCAGGAAGTGCTTGCCCTGTCGGAGCTTCGTGATCGTTGTCCGGAAAAGATTTCTCTGTTTGGTGTTATCCCGCAATCGTATGACGCGGGAGTAGAATTATCTCCGCTGCTGGCGGGAAAACTGGCTGGTCTGGCTGAACTGGTGGTGGCGGAACTGCGGGCAGCAGGGTATGAAATACTGCCTGCGGTGTGACAATCGATGTATGATAGAGTCTGAATGTAAAAAGGCCGGATCTCAGTGGATCCGGCCTTTTTACATTCTTAAGAATCAGCATCCTTTCGGATCAACTCAATAATCTTTGTATATAGATCTTCGCTATCTTTACCGCTTATCTTTTTTTTATCAACGACCGCCATCGGTTGTTCACGACAGCTGCTACACTGTTTGACACAATCTTTTATTTTGATGTTCAGAGCGGGAAACTCTTCTTCAAGCCTCCGGACAACCTTGCCTTTACCCTTGTTATGTTCGCAGAAGCGAATTTTGAGAGGCATCAGCTACACCGCCAATGGGGAACCAACAGGAGCAACAAAGACGCGTTGGCCCATTTCCCCGTCGATCATCAGAATGCCGTGACCGTTGTCGCCGACCAGTTTCAGTTTGGCAATCAGATCGCGATCGTTATTTTCCTCTTCGATCTGCTCGGTTACAAACCATTGCAAGAAGATCTGGGTGGCATGGTCCTTTTCCTGAACTGCCTGTTCGCTGAGATTGTTGATACAGGAGGTGATCAGATTTTCGTGTGCCAGTGTTTTCTGCATCATATCGAGCAGTGAACTGTATTTGTTCGGTACAGCTTTGGTAGCAGGCATGGAAATAACCACACCTTGATCGGTCAGGTAGGTGTAAAATTTCATGAAGTGTATCATCTCTTCACGGTACTGCACAAAGAACCAGTTGGCAGCTCCCTTTAGTCCAAGTTCGTTGGCGCTTGACGACATGCAGAGGTAGAGGTTGGCGGAAAAAAGCTCAAGGTTCATGTGGGTGTTAAGCGAGTCTGACATTTTCTTGCTGATCATATCCGTAATCCTCCGATTGTTTATTTACAATTATACCGTAAAACAGGACTTTTTCAATGTAGGGTGAAAATCATGGCATCGTTTTACGGCGAGCCAGCACTACAACGGCACAGGTCCCTATAATGAACATCGGCAGGCTGAGCAGCTGACCCATGGAGAATAATCCGAAAAAGGTGCCCAGTTGGGCATCGGGTTGACGGAAAAATTCAACAATGAAGCGAAAAAGACCATATCCGGCAACAAAAGACCACGCGGTAATTCCGGTTGCGGAATATCTGCGTGACACAAGCCGAACAATTAAAAACAGTACCAGCCCTTCCAGAAACGCTTCGTAGAGTTGTGACGGGTGCCGGGGAACGCCGTCACTGTTGGGGAAAATGATTCCCCACGGCATATCTGTTGGCCTGCCGTATAATTCCCCGTTGATAAAATTTCCGATCCGCCCCAATCCCAGTCCCACCGGTGCACAGAGTGCAGCCATGTCAAGTAGTGTCATGAATGGCACTTTCTTGCGACGAGAATAGAGCAGGAAGGCCAGCGCGACTCCCAAAAAACCGCCATGGAAAGACATCCCTCCTTCCCAGACAGCAAAGAGCTTGAGAGGATTGGCCAGATAAAACCCGAGGTTGTAAAACAGGATGTAGCCGATGCGCCCTCCGAGAACTACACCCATGGCGCCGTAAAAAACCAGATCGGCAACATCGTCATTCGTTAGGTGGAGCTGCTTACGCTTGACTTCGGACCGGAGGATGAAATAAGTGGCAATAAACGAGAGGACGTACATCAACCCGTACCAGCGGAACTGGAGCGGGCCGATGCTCAGGAAAACAGGGTCGATATGAGGAAAGTGCATAGAGTTTATGGATCCGTTTCGCTATATGCCGCAGCCGCAGTTACGGGTGCAGGCACCACTCCTCATTTTGAGGGCTTTTATAAATGATGCTTCGGTTGCTTTCTTGAGTTCATCGACCACGGGAGCGGGAACAGGGGAGTCAAGGGACAGAATAACCATTGCTTCGCCTTTTTTCTCGCTGCGCCCGAGGTTCATGGAGGCAATGTTGATGTCATGCTGCCCCATGATCGTTCCGATCCTTCCGATCATGCCGGGACGGTCTTCGTAATTCAGCAGCAGCATGTGTTCGTCAGGGGTAAAGTCCATGGTATAGTTGCGCAAGCGGACGATGCGCGGTTGCCCGTCAAAGAGGGTGCCGGCAACCAGGCGCCGTTTTCCCTGTCCTTCGAGAGTAAGAGTAATAACATTGGAAAAAGCGTCGGACTGGGTCGATTTGGTTTCATCAACAACAATCCCCATCTGTTCTGCAATCAGGCTGGCATTGACCATATTGACATCTTGGTCGAGTTTACGGTTTAAAAGTGCCGAAAGCCCGCATACGGCAAGCGGTGAGCAGTCATAGTGAGCGATGGCTCCGCTGAACCCGAAGGTGACTTTTTCCAGATTGGTGTCAACCAGTTGTACGCCGAAATCACAGATGACGCTCATAAGATTGAGGAACGGCCGCATCTGATCCATCAGGGCCATGTCGAAACGGGGGATGTTGAGGGCGTTTTCTAATGGTTTGTCATCTAAATAGTTGATGATTTCTTTTGATACATCGATGGCAACATTGACCTGTGCCTCAAAAGTGTTGGCGCCGAGGTGTGGAGTGACTACAAGGCGATCATGGGCAATAAGAGCTTTAAGAGTGTCGGTATCAGGCGGTTCTTTGCTCCAGACATCACAGGCGCCCCCGATCACCTTCCCGGAATTCAGGTTGTCAAGCCAGGCTTTTTCATCGATAATGCCGCCACGGGCTACATCCAGAATAATAACTCCGGTTTTCATCAGGCCGAATTCGCGCGCCCCGATCATTCCACGGGTTTCATCGGTCATCGGAGTATGCACTGTAATGATGTCGCAGTTCTTGTAGATCTCGTCGTGCGAAACCAATTTGACACCCAGATCATTGGCCCGTTTGACGGCGATATAGGGATCGCAGGCCAGCACCTCACATTCAAAAGCCTTCAGACGGGTTGCCACCCGGCCGCCGACCTTGCCGAGACCGATCACTCCAGCTACTTTTCCTTTCAGTTCAATACCGGTAAAAGGGCCACGTTTCCATTCGCCTGCTTTAAGGCTGTTATTGGCTTTTGTAACATTGCGGCAGAAGGATAAAAGCAGTGCCATGGTATGTTCGGCAGCACTGTTGGTGTTGCCGAAGGGGGCGTTAACGACAATGACCCCCTTGGAGCTGGCGTAATCGACATCGACGTTGTCAATGCCGACACCGGCGCGGGCAACCATCTTGAGGCGGGTAGCAGCGTCGAGCAGCGCCTTGTCAACGGTTGTGCCGCTGCGGGTAATAATGACGTCGTAGTCGCCAATGAGTGCCAGTAACTCTTCTTTTTTAAGTCCCAGTCTGACGTCCAGCTGAATGCGTGGTTCCTGTGTCAACAGTGCCAATCCGTCCGGCGAGACTTCATCGGTAACAATAATCTTCATTACACATCTCCAGTTTCCGTGAAATTTATCCCGATACAATAATCCCGACGTAAAAAAAATGCAAGCGCGGCCGCCGTAATTAATGGTATACATCTACGCTATGAAACCATTCAATATTGTTCTGATCGAACCAGAAATACCTCCCAACACCGGTAATATTGCCCGTTTGTGCGCTGCTACCGGCTCGGTGCTCCATTTGGTCGGAAAACTCGGATTTTCCCTTGATGACCGCTATCTTAAGCGGGCCGGTCTTGACTACTGGGAATTTGTTGCCCTGAAACTGTGGCCTGATCTGGAAACATTGCAGGCAGCCGCCTCGGAAGGACGCTTCTTTTACCTGAGCACCAAGGTTGACCGAAGCTATCTGGAGGCCGGTTTTCAGCCGGGGGATTACATCGTCTTCGGCAAAGAGACAAAAGGGTTGCCGGAAGAACTTCTGCGGGCCAACCCTGAAACATCATTTACTATTCCAATGCCTTCGGAAAAAGTACGCAGCCTCAACCTTTCGACCTCCGCCGGTATTGTGTTGTACGAAGCACTGCGGCAGAGCAGGGGGCTTTGATGATTGAAGCTGCAGAGGCGAAACATATTCATCCGTATCTGACCAGCCACATTCCAGGTATCGGTGGAGTCATCAAAGAATCACCTGAAGATTTTCAGGTGATCGAAGTTCCTTCCTATCTTCCCTGTGGTTCAGGTGAACACTGTTACCTGACCATCGAAAAAAGCGGTATCACTACACTGGAGGCTATTCATCGCGTTGCGGTCAGTCTGAAGGTTCCTGAACGCGATATTGGCTATGCCGGTATGAAGGATGCAGTTGGCATTACCCGGCAGGTGATTTCTGTCCAGTGGGTCACTCCAGAGAAGGCGCTTTCGCTTGAGGTGGACGGCGTCAAGGTTCTTGCGGCTGAAAGACACTCTAACAAGCTCAAGGTAGGACATCTCAAGGGGAATCACTTTCGTGTCGTCATTCGAGATGTCTCCAACATGGCCTCTCAGTTGGTTCCGAGAATTCTTGAGATACTCGCTACGCGTGGAGTTCCGAACTATTTTGGTTATCAGCGTTATGGCGCGCAGGGAAACTCACATAAAATCGGCGCAGCTATGCTGCGAAGGGATTGGCGTGAATGTGTGGACCAATTGATCGGTGATCCGGGTGCGGTGCGGGATGAGGAATGGTCTGCTGCCATTTGCTCCTATCAGCAGGGTGAACTCAGTGAAGCGCTGCGACTTTTTCCGCATCACTGTCGCAGTGAGCGGGAAGTATTGCGGCGTTTGGTAGCCCGACCGGAAGAATATGAGAAAGCGTTTTCGGTGGTTCATCCACGTCTAAAAAAATTATACCTTTCAGCTACTCAATCGTTTCTGTTTGATCAGGCCGTGGCTCGGCGAATTGACCATATTGACAGCCTGATGACTGGTGACTTGGCTTGTAAGCATATCAACGGCGCCTGTTTTCTGGTTGAAGATGCAACGCTAGAACAGGGAAGGGCTGTGACGTTTGAAATATCGGCGAGTGGGCCGATGTTTGGCTGCAAGATGAAAAACCCTGAAGGTGCAGTGCTGGAGCTTGAACATCACATTCTGGAGCAGGCAGAGCTTGTTCAGTCTCTTTTTGATATGTCTGGGGGGCTGCGAATGGAAGGGGAACGAAGGCCGTTGCGAGTGCCCCCTGAGGATCTTTCCTGGAGTGCTTCTGGAGATATTGTGACGGTGGAGTTTACTCTTCCGAAGGGATCATATGCGACCTCACTGCTTCGCGAGATTACCAAGACGTTCTAATGTAACAGCAGGAGATAGACGCCACGTTCCTGTAACTAGTTTTTGGCACAAAAAAACCGGCATAAAGCCGGTTTTCCTGTTTTATCTCACTAATTGCTTCGATTATTTCCTGACAAAATCAGCTTTTGCAAACGAATACTGGAAATGCATGTGATCAGTGTAGGTACCGTTCAGTATGCCGACGACATCCTCAGTGAAAACCAGCTCTTCATCGGTGGGAATAACAAACACTTTGACCGGGGAGTCATCTGTAGTTATTAGAGTTTCTCTCTTCCGGGTCATTGCTCCCTTGTTGCGTTCACGGTCCAGGATGATGCCAATGTGCTCAAGCCCTTCAATGGCTTTTTCGCGGATAGCTGCGCCCATTTCTCCAACCCCGGCAGTGAATACGACTGCGTCAATTTTTCCGATCACAGCCATGAAAGCTCCGATGTATTTTTTCAGGCGGTAGGATTCAATATCCAGCGATAGTTGACAGCGCTTGTCTCCCGCATTGGCGTGCTCAATGACATCGCGACGGTCAGTGAAACGGCCGGTAATGCCCATGACACCACTTTTTTTGTTCAGGATGCTATCAATCTCCTTAGCTGAAAGATTGTTCTTCTGCATCATGAAAGCGGGAATTGCCGGGTCGATGTCGCCGCAGCGAGTACCCATGACTGCACCTTCAAGCGGGGTGAGTCCCATGGTTGTGTCAACGGATATGCCATTTTTAATAGCACAATGTGAAACTCCGTTGCCGATGTGCATCGTGATAATGTTAAGGTCTTTAGGGTCTTTACCGAGCAGCACCGCAGCGCGCTTGGATACATACAGGTGTGAGGTGCCATGGAAACCGTAGCGCCGGACCTGGTGTTGTTCATACCATTCGTAGGGGAGTGGGTAAATATAAGCATGCTCCGGCATTGTCTGATGAAAGGCGGTGTCAAAAATGGCAACATGCGGGACGGTTGGCATTAGAGCCTGAGCTGCTTCGATTCCTTCAATGTTAGGCGGGTTGTGGAGGGGCGCAAGATGCTGCACTTCTTTTACGGCATCCAGCACACTTTTGTCTATCATGACGGAGCAGGTAAATTTCTCGCCACCATGCACAACCCGATGGCCAACTGCAGATATTTCATCGACGCTTTTAAGAACACCATGGACCGGATCTGTAACCGTCTTGATGAGCAGATCAATTGCTTCTTGATGATTTGCGCATTCCTGTTCGTGATGATAATTCTCGCGGCCGGGAATTTCATGCATAATGAACGAGCCGCCAATTATGACGCGTTCCACCATCCCTTTGGCAACAACCTCCATTTTATGCCAATCAAAAAGCTGATATTTTACCGATGAGCTTCCGCAGTTTAGTGCCATGATAATCATGTATGCCCCTTTTTGAATAAATGTTGATTTGATTATAATATCAGTAAAAATCAACACCTAAACTAAAATAACTAGCTGTAATAAAACTGTTTTTGATATATACACGGAACGCGAATTGAATTCAACAAAATATGTGCAGCCGCATTTGCCGAAATGGCAATTTCTTTGCTGGACTTTTAAAAATCTGTATGGTACATCACAATTCTGCTTCCCGTCAGGTGAGCTAATCTAACAAGGAGGTGAAATTGTGGCCCATACTATTACTGATGATTGCACAAATTGTGCAGCATGTGAGGACTCCTGTCCTGTTAACGCTATCAGCGAGCAGGGTTCAAAGCGTGTTATCGATGCCGATACCTGCATCGACTGCGGAGCATGCGTGGATACTTGCCCCGTAAGCGCTATTCATGCCTAATTGACATTGATTACAATGCAACAGGAAAGCCTGTGGTAACACGGGCTTTTTTGTTGCATTTATTTTGAAATTATACCGTTTATTTCCTGAAAAGCCACATGACGAATGATAATATGGCTGAGAGCAGCAGGCAGGTTGCGAGAGGAAAATAAAAACTGAAATTACCACGTTTGAAGGTAAAGTCTCCCGGCAGTCTGCCGAACCAGACGGGAAGTTTTGGCGCAAAAGTGATGGCTAGGCCGGCAGCAACCAAAAAAAGTCCCAGAATGATAAGCGGTTTTCCAAAATTATGCATGGATGCACCTGTTACGTGGTTTTTTCCGGCCCTTGCTGTAAATATCGCTCCTTCTCACTATATATACAGCCGCAGTACTGCTGGCGATAGAGTCCATGTTCCTTCGAAAGCCTGATTCCTTCCTGCCACCCGGAGCGAAAGTCCTGGTAGTAAAACTCCACCCCGAATTCATTACCGATCTGTTCCCCTAACGTCTTTATTTCTTCGTGCTTCTGATATCTGCTATAGAGTAGCGATGCGGTAAATGCTTCAAAACCGCCCGCAGCAGCTGCTTGTGCTGCTGCTCGAAGACGCGACGAATAGCAATAGCTGCAGCGCTTGCCAGGGGCGGCGGCAACGTGAGCAAGAAAATCTTCCAGATCGTAGTCGTCACGAATAATCAAGGGTAGTGCTTCCTGCTTAGCCATCTGGATTGCGGTATCCCGCCTTTTTGCATACTCCTGGTATGGATGAATGTTGTGGTTATAGAAAAAACCGGTCACATCATGACCGCCAGCCCGCAGTTGCTGTAACGGAAAAAGAGCGCATGGCCCGCAACAGGTGTGCAGAAGAATTTTCATCACAGGTTCTCCAGCAGATGTCCCATCTTTTCGCGTTTGGTCTCGAGATAATCCCGGTTGGTATCGTTTGGCTCAGTTTCTATTGAAACCCGCTCCACAATATCAATGCCATATCCTTGCAAGCCAATCAGCTTTTTGGGATTATTGGTCAGTAGACGAATTTTGGTAATGCCAAGAGCCAGCAGAATTTGGGCACCAATTCCGTATTCGCGAAGATCTGCCTTGAATCCAAGTTCCAGATTGGCTTCCACCGTGTCTCGCCCATGATCCTGCAGTTCATACGCCCTCAGCTTGTTGATCAGGCCGATACCTCGCCCCTCCTGTCTCATGTACAGTATGACACCACTCCCCTCGGCTGCTATCTGCGCCATGGCATGATGCAGTTGATCGCCGCAGTCGCAGCGCAGGCTTCCAAGCACATCTCCGGTCAGGCATTCAGAGTGTACCCGGACCAATATCGGCTGGTCTTTTTTTAGTTCTCCTTTTACGAGGGCAATATGTTCAAGTTTGTCAATATCGTTTTCAAACCCGATTGCTCGCCATTCGCCTCCAAAAATTGAAGGGAGCCGTGCCTCGGCAACAGTGCGCACCAGTCGCTCGTTCTTAAGTCGGTAGGCCACCAAATCGGCAATCGTGCAGATTTTTATGTTGTGCTCTTTTGCAAAGATTTTCAGCTCCGGCATACGAGCCATTGTGCCGTCGTCATTCATGATTTCACAGATAACCCCGGCCGGTTTCATACCTGCCAGACGGGCCAGGTCGACAGAACCTTCAGTCTGGCCAAGACGCACGAGTACGCCACCTTTTCTGGCTCTCAGCGGGAAAACATGGCCGGGGCTGACCAGGTCGTTCGCACTGGCACCGTTTGCGACGGCGGTTACAATCGTGTGGGCTCGGTCAGCGGCTGAAATGCCGGTTGTTACACCATGTTTGGCCTCAATCGATACGGTGAATGCTGTCTCAAAGGGAGAGGTGTTATCGCGTACCATCGGACGCAGTCCCAGTTCATCGCATTTGTCGGCCGTCAACGTAAGGCAGATCAGGCCTCGACCATGTTTTGCCATGAAATTGATGTTCTCCGGTGTGGCCGCTTCGGCCGCCAGAGTAAGGTCACCTTCGTTCTCACGATCCTCATCATCAACCAGGATAACCATCTTGCCCTGGCGAATGTCTTCGATTGCTTCTTCAATAGTTGCTACGGACATAGTGCACCTTTCCTCGTTATATAAAACCATTTTCTGCAAGTGTCTTCATGCTCAATCCGCCTCCGGACTTCCAGGGGGATGTCAGACGTTCTACATACTTTCCGATGATATCGGTTTCAATATTGACCTTGTCACCAACCCTGAGCTGTCCGAGTGTTGTATTGGCATACGTATGTGGGATGATGTTCACTGCAAAGCCATTCTGATAAACCGCATTAATTGTCAGGCTGATCCCGTCAATCGTTACGGAACCCTTCTCTACCAGATATCGAGCATGTTCAGGTGGTAGAGTGAACTGCAGCTGGTGATTGCCTGCACAGTTTTCAGAGCGCATCAGTTGCCCTACACAGTCGACGTGCCCGCTGACGATATGCCCCCCTAGGCGGTCACCGAGTTTGAGGGCGCGCTCCAGATTGACGCGACTGCCGCTGTCCAATTTCCCGATTAATGTGCGGGAAATGCTTTCGGGAGAAACGTCGAAGGTCAGGGTGCGGAGGCCTCTGCCGGTTACGGTCAGGCAGGCTCCATTGACAGCAATCGAATCACCGACGGCAATATCTGCAGTTGGCAGGGCTGTTTCCACGGCCAGAACACCTGCTTCACCGCGGCGGTGAAAGGAGGTCACCCGGCCTGTATCTTCAATCAATCCAGTAAACATTTGTTCTCCGGCCGCGCGGTAACCATAATATCAGTGCCAACGCGCCGCATGCTGAGATCGCGAAAAGGTATGGAACGATTCATATCGGTTATACCGGTGAACGCAAAAGGTGAAAAACCGTCACTTCCGAGCACCTTGGGTGCATAAAAAAATACACATTCATCAATCAGCCCGTGTTTGAGGGCTTCGCCGGCCAGATGGCTTCCGCCTTCAATAAGGAGAGAATGGATGCCGAGATTCCCCAGTTCACTGCAGAGATTGTGCAGATCGACTTTGCCCTCATCCGCACTGCAGACCAAAATGCGGGCACCGCTTTTCAGATACCGGGCATGAACCTTCGGGTTTGTCTCGGTGGTGGCAATTAGAGTTCCTGAAGCCATGTGGCTACTTAGTACTGCAACGCTTTCCGGCGTACGCAGATGACTGTCGACGATTAT
>JAQUCQ010000170.1 GCA_028686145.1 Desulfuromonadaceae bacterium
CAAAGCCAACGATACCGACGCCCAAAACACACAGAAAAGCGACAATGTCGGGCATCAGGAGCGACAAAAGAAGCATGGCAATAATCACAAAGAGCAGGTTGACAGAACATAGCAGTGAGGCAACGAGGTATTCCGGCATGAAAATCTTCAAATTGATGGATGTGATTAAGAACACAATGCTATGCAAAATGAACATGAACAATACCGATACGGCCCATAATCCAACGATCTTTCCCATAACATACTGCCACCGGGCTATCGGTTTGGACAAAATACACGATTGCATCCCCTCGTTCCGGTCGCGCCTGAATATTCGCATCGAAAGTAAAGCTGCTATGACCATCACGCCAGCACTAATGATGTGGAAGACTGCTTTCGATAAAGTTATGACAACGGTTTCGGCATCAAGAGAATGTCCATTCACCATGTAATTACCTTGATAACAACCACGAATAAGAAATACGCAGAGTGCGCAGATAACGAACATGATGACGAAACTTCTCTGCTGCACTTCATCAATAAGCGTATATTTAATAATCCTGGTAATGGGGGGAAGTGCTTTCGAAGTTTCCATGTCAACCTTTCACGAGTCTTACAAACACATCTTCCAGCGTCTCACCGTCATTGACAATATCAGAAATTGCGTCTTTTACCAAAAGCTTGCCACAGTTGATTATAGCTGCGGTATCGCATATTTTTTCAACTTCCGACAATAGGTGTGAATTCAGAAAGATGGTCATGCCTTGACCTTTAAGCGACTCTAAGAGCTGGCGTATTTCCCGGATACCGATGGGATCTAAACCAGAGGTGGGTTCATCTAAAATTAATAGTTTTGGGTCACCCATGAGTGCAGCGCCTAAACCGAATCGTTGAATCATGCCCTTGGAATATGTGCCGACCTTTGTATCTTCCCTGCCGTGCATTCCGATCAACTCGACAATGCGCCTGCATTGATCGATGGCTTCGGAGCGGCTTATATCCAAAAGTTCAGCACAACGCAGGAGGTATTGCCACCCTGAAAGACAAGCTGGGATATGGTGGTTTTCGGCAAGATAGCCGATTGATTGTCGGCATTCTGCTTGTGAACTTGGGATGCCGTTCAATGATAAGCTTCCCGATGTCGGTCGCGTAAAGTCGAGCAGCATCTTAACAATGGTCGTTTTCCCGGCCCCATTGGGGCCGAGCAGAGCAAATGACTCACCTGCCTTGACAGAGAAGGAGACATTGTCAACAGCCGTAAGGGAATCGTATCGTTTGGTAACGTTTTTTAATTCAATCATATTTTGATTACCCCGGTTGCGATGCCATCAGCTATGTGTTCCAGTATTTTCGAATATCGATAAAGACCACTGAATTGTTCACATAATTTACCCATGCCACTGTGGCCAGAAATGTTGACAAGTTGCTGGAAAATCGGCATTACATCGGTCATTGCGGCAAATATGGACAGATCTGTTGCACCAGGCCGGTCTAATTCATGTACTCGAGCATTGATCTCTGAAGCAATCTTTATTTGTTCATCGCTAAAGTCCATAACTACTCTTACCTCTCTTCAAGCGGAATGTTCAGGCAATGGAGGAAACAATCCCCAGGCCGGTGGAACCGCCCCAGGTAAGGTTATACGAAGACTCCTACGAGCAAACTGTTAAGAGATTGAAAAAAGCTTGCGCCTAACACTATACAGAATCGAATAAAAAAAGAGTCACTTCATATCGAGGTGCCTCTTCCTGTTTCCGGGAAAGTTACTTTTTCATCAAGTGAACTTTGAAATGTTGTGTTGGATCAGCTTCATGATTTCTTCGGTTGACCTCGATTGACCGGCAAACAAGACCATCCCGTTGACTATAAGCGCCGGGGCTGATTTAACGCCGTACTTGAGAATAGTGCCGATGTCGTTAACTATTTCTACCTTCCCGTTAATACCGCATGCTTTCAGAGCTTCTAACACATTGCCGAATAAGGATTTGCGAACTTTTCCGATAGTTTCAACAACTTCAATCTTCATATTCGTCCTCCGTCGTTTGTAAGTTGCGCCTGATTACGTAGGCAATATTATCACTCGTCATCGAATTATCAAGTGGCGGATTTTGAAATGTCATACTCATTTTGCTTATTCTACAAAGCCGCCTGTGTGAACCTCCGAAAGAAGGCCATTCCGGAAGATCAATGTATGTAGCAGTGTCGAACCCTGATTGTACGTCCATTCTTGCACTTCAATAGAGACAGTTTTTGTGCCTGGTTCTCCGTTTTCTTTGACGAAATCTGTTATAACAGCCTCTTCACGATTGAAAGAACTGGCTGGAGCATCACATTTGCCAGCGACTGTTGAGATGCTGTAACCAGTTGAGACAATATTGCCGTTTGGACAGCGGAAATTGTCGGCAAACGCTGGTGCCGAGAAACACAAAACGGTTGCACATACGGTAAAAACAATCTTCATGCTGCCTCCACTTTGATTTCCATTATTCAGTAGGACTATCCCCCCTAATAATCGCGGGTGTCTATTTGTATCATTTAAATAAGGAGTGAATATGGAGGAAATGAGGATTTCGGGACCAACAATAAATTGACAAATTTATAGCAAACAAATAAGATAAATATAGTCCGGTTTATGCCTGTGTAATTAGTTTAAAGCTTATTTTGATGCGTATCCGGATATTAGTTACTAACAATTATGAAAGAAGGCGATAAGGAATATGCTTACAGATTTTGGGTTATTTGGCGTTGCAGGAATAGCTGTTTTGTTGTCGCAAATTGCAGCCTACAAGAAATTTAAAAAGGTCGAGCCGTGGGATGTGTGCTTATCCTGACAGACGAAATGAACTTTTTGCAAGTTAAAAATATTACATTCTGAGTGGAACACTAATCACCCCTTGTCGAGCGTAATGTCGGCAAGGGGTGATTTTACGTAATACTTCCCACACAAAAGCCTAAAAACGGAAGATGATGATTACATCATCATTCCACCGCTTCCCATCTGCACGGTGGCTGTTGCTGATTTACCATCAGCACCGGTTGCCAACACGATAAACATCCCCTGTACATTGGGCCCTGTGTAGACCCCGCCGGAGCCGAGCTGATTGTGTAACATACTTATGTGGATTATTGAATCCAACGGTGGTGCAAAAAATTGCTCATTACGTGCAGCTGATTGCACCAAAATCAGTGCACATCTATCAGCTTAAAACAAAAAAGCCATGCAAATATATACTCTTATGCAACTTGACTGTTTTGGTACACATTGTGGATATGTGCATGTACATTTTTAAACCTTTTAAACCAGTCATCAAAGAAGGGGAAATCACAATGAAAAAACAAATGTTAGCGGTACTCACAATTGTTTCTGCCGGTTTAGTCGCTGGTTGCGGCGGAAGCGGTACAAACAGCCCCACGGCTGCCACAGGCAGTTCCACCTCTTCAGTTACCGGAAAGGTGGCCGACGGCTATCTGGTCAATGCCACTGTATTTATGGACAAAAACGGCAATTATCAGTTGGACCCAGGTGAGCCGTCAGCTATTACAGACCAGAATGGCGCCTACGCCATGACGGTCGATGCCGCTGATGTGGGAAAATACCCGATTGTGGCCATTGCCACAAAGGGAATGACCATCGACAAGGATACTGGGTTGGCCATCCCCAATAGCTATGTTCTTAGTATGCCCGCCACAGCCGTTTCGGGAGCGGTAAGCGGTAGCAACTTCATAAGTCCCATGTCATCGCAACTGCGTGAGATGATGGAGACCGGTAAATACGCAACCATGCAGGAGGCAATGAGCGACCTGAGTACGAAACTCGGCATGCCGGCAGGAACTAATATGTTGACAGATTACATGGTTTCAAACAACACGGCCATGCATACCGCCGCGCAGAACATGGCGAGTTTGATGGGAAGTCAGATGTCTCAAGTACTCAGTACGAGTGGTACGAGCACCACTGTGGATGTCAATCGATACCGCGGTATGATGGGTACTATCTTTAGTAACATCTCGTCGATCACGGGGCCAAATGCTCAATCTGCCATGTCCAGCCTCATGAGCAGTATGACAACAAACCTCACAAACATCACGGTGGGACAACCTTTCCGTAACATGTCGACAGCATTTCGGGGTGGTATGATGGGAGGGACAAGTAACACGGCGACGACAACACCGACTACAATGCCGACGACGATGATGGCTCCTGGAGCCCCGAGCGGTGTTATCGCCACCGGCGGCTCCCAGCAGGTTACGCTCTCCTGGCCTGCGGTTAGCGGTGCTACTTCGTATAACATCTACTATTCCACCACCCCCGGGGTTACCTCCGCCACTGGAACCAAGATAGCCGGTGCCACTAGCCCCTACGTCCTTACCGGACTTGCAGCCAGCACAACCTACTATTACGTAGTGACCGCAATGAACAGTATTGGCGAAAGCGTTGCCTCGGCCCAAACAACAGCGGCAACCATGATGCCGTCCTTTAACGCTTTGGCGTACTACAATACAACGTGCCTCGGTTGCCATGGATCACTCGGAGTAAGAACCGCAGCCCAGATTCAGACAGCGATAAACAACAACATCGGAGGAATGGGCTCCTTGAGCCTGACGTCTGCCCAAATTGCCGCAATAGCAGCAGTATCTCATTAGTTTGTTTCAGCATGATATATCAACAAAAAGGCCCTGTTAACCAGGGCCTTTTTGTTATGAGTGGCTTCGTAATGAAGTACCTTTTAAAATAACAAGTTATCACAGCAACATGACATTCCAATGTGAATCTATCTTCAATCTTTATATAAAATTGACGTTCTTTACCCCCATTTTGACACTAAATTTATATCTCTTTTGTTACCCTGAAATCATGGAAGGAATCTGAAAGCGGGAGGTGTCATATAATGAAAGTCTACCTGTTCAACACGCACAATGGAATCTTCGAGGGAGAAACTTTTGAAGAACCTGATATAGTTCAATATGAAGAAGGCATGACACCTATTTCACCTCCCGAATATGAACATGGTTACGTGCCAATATTTGACCAAAAAAATAATGAGTGGGCAGTGGTACCACTCACCAGTGTCAGGGAGCTGCTTAATAGCAATTCGTCAAACCCCATGGAGCGTGGGTAGTGAACTCCTTTGAATGGCTGCAAACCATAATCCTCTTTGCCGTCTTGCTGATGCTGACAAAACCTGTGGGTTTATTTATGGCGCATGTCTATCAGGGAGAACGTACCTTCCTGTCGCCAATCTTGAATCCCATTGAAATGGTGATCTACCGTATTTGTGGGGTAGACCAAAAAGATGAAATGGGTTGGAAACGCTATGCTTGGTCTATGGCTCTCTTCAACCTGGTTTTATTTATCGCTCTCTTCGCAGTGCTGATGTTACAAAACTTTCTGCCCCTCAACCCGCAAAAAGTCCCACCCTTCACCTGGCAACAGGCACTCAATACGGCGATCAGCTTTGTGACTAATACCAACTGGCAAAACTATTCAGGAGAGCAGGCGGTCAGTTACTTTACGCAGATGGCAGGACTTGCGGTGCATAATTTTGTTTCCGCAGCAACCGGCATGGCTATCATGATCGCTCTGATCCGTGGGTTTACCCGCAGAAAGACTTCCTCTATCGGCAATTTCTGGGTAGACATGACTCGCGGTACCCTCTACATCCTCCTGCCATTGTCCATTATCGCCGCCATCTTTCTGGTATCCCAAGGGGTGATTCAGAACTTTAGCGAGTACAAAGTTGTGCAGCTGGTTCAGTCAACCACCTATGTCAAACCCACGCGTGATGAGAAGGGGTCTCCACGCAAAGATTCAGCCGGTACACCAATTAATGAGATCGTATCCGTCAAAGAAGTTAGCATCCCCATGGGGCCGGTGGCCTCTCAAGAGGCGATCAAGGAGCTTGGAACCAACGGTGGTGGTTTCTTCAACGCCAACTCGGCTCATCCATTTGAGAACCCCACACCACTCTCAAACTTCGTGGAGATTCTGATGATCCTGCTGATACCGGCAGGGCTGACCTATACCTTTGGTCTGATGGTCGGCAATACCCGTCAGGGGTGGGGAGTGCTGGCCGCCATGCTCTTCCTGCTGCTGCTGGCATTCGGCTCCCTGCAATGGGCCGAAAGGGGCGGTAATCCGCTGGTGACGAAACTCGGAGTAAGCGGCGTTAATATGGAGGGAAAAGATGTCCGCTTTGGGCTGGCCGGCAGCAGTCTCTTTGCTGTAGCCACCACAGGTACATCGTGTGGCGCGGTCAATACGATGCACGACTCACTGACCCCGATTGGCGGAATGATTCCGCTTGCCTTGATCCTGACCGGCGAGGTGGTTTTCGGCGGGGTTGGCTCCGGTCTTTACACCATGCTGGCATTTGCAATCATTGCGGTTTTTGTTTCAGGGTTAATGATTGGGCGAACTCCGGAGTATCTCGGCAAGAAAATTGAAGTACAGGAAATGTGGATGTCGATTCTGGTCATACTGACCGCCGGGGCTACTGTCTTAATCCTGTCAGGAATTGCCATGGTCACCCCGACAGCTGTGGCTTCCATGTCCAATCCGGGTGCTCACGGCCTGACAGAGGTGCTGTACGCTTTTGCCTCTATGGCCAACAACAACGGCAGCGCCTTTGCCGGTTTGAATGCCAATGTTAATTTCTACAATTTGCTGGGCTCCATTGCCATGCTTCTGGGCCGCTATGTTCCGGCGGTTGCTGTTCTGGCCATGGCTGGCTCTCTTGCGGAAAAGAAGTATGTTCCCCCCAGCCTTGGCACTCTGCCGACTGACCGGGCTCCTTTTGTCATCTGGCTGCTGTTGGTAATAATCATTGTCGGTGCACTGACGTTCTTCCCTGCTCTCGCCCTGGGCCCACTAGTGGAACATCTGACCATGTTGGGGGGTAACTGAGTCATGCCGAAACAGAACCAACCACCACAATCAATATTTGATACAACGCTTTTGAAGGGCGCCCTGTTTGACTCCCTCAGGAAGCTCAATCCCCGCCCTCTCTGGCGCAACCCCGTCATGTTCTGCGTCGAGATTGCCAGTGTCATAACCCTGGTGACTTTTGCCCTGTCTCTGACCGGAGCCAACAAGGAACCAGCATGGTTTACCGGTACCGTATCTATCTGGCTCTGGCTGACAGTCATTTTTTCCACCTTTGCCGAGGCCTTGGCCGAGGGGCGGGGCAAGGCCCGTGCCGCGAGTTTGCGCAAATCG
>JAQUCQ010000171.1 GCA_028686145.1 Desulfuromonadaceae bacterium
GTTTCAATAACATAATTATGCTGGATAAAACAGGCGCTGTTCCCGCGTGAATTGTGCCTGAATTCCGTTGACACACCAGGAAATTTTGACTACTGTTTCGGGAGGTTAACTCAATTTATCCTGTCAGAGGTGGCATGTAATATGAATATTCTGACACGCATCTCAAGCTTGCTCCTGCCGGTCTTGCTATGCAGCGCACTGCTTGGAGGCTGCAACGGGAAGCATGAATCTCCGCTGTTTCTTGAATCAAATCGCAAGGCGGGCGAAGCAGAAGCTCCGGTCAAGGATGTACCGACTGATATCCTTTCTACCCAGAAAGCATTCAGCACTGTAGCGAAAAAAGTGACCCCTTCCGTTGTCAATATCTCGACGGTCAGCCGAAGAAAGATCATTCAGCCATTTTTTGAAGATTTTTTTGGCGCTCCGCAGACCCGGCAGGATAAAAGCCTCGGCTCCGGATTTTTGATCAGCCCGGATGGCTATATTGTAACAAACGATCATGTCGTACGCGATGCCGAAAGCATTCAGGTCAAGCTTTCCAACGACAAGACGTATGATGCCAAAGTGGTCGGCGCTGATCGCAAAACCGATATTGCCATAATCAAGATCGATGCCGCTAATCTTCCGACAGCAGTATTGGGAGATTCGGATAAGCTTGAAGTCGGACAGTGGGCTATCGCCATCGGCAATCCCTTCGGCCTTGATCGCACTATGACGGTCGGCGTAATATCCGCCACCGGCCGGTCCAATATGGGTATTGAAACCTACGAGGATTTTATCCAGACGGATGCCTCCATAAATCCCGGAAACTCCGGGGGGCCGCTTCTGAATGTTTACGGAGAGGTGATTGGTATCAACACGGCTATCGTCTCTGCCGGCCAGGGAATCGGGTTTGCCATTCCGGTCAACATGGCTAAACCTATTATTGCGCAGTTGATACAGAAAGGCAGGGTCAGCCGTGGGTACATGGGTGTCACGATCCAGCCGGTCACAGAAGAGCTGGCGCAATCATTCGGACTGAAACAGGCCAAAGGTGCCCTGGTCAATGACGTTATTAAGGGCGGGCCGGCTGATAAAGCCGGCATCCGGCAGGGAGATGTCATCATTGGTTTGAACGGTAGCGAGGTCAAGAATCCATCCCACCTTCAACTCCTGGTTGCCGATGCTGGCGTCGGCAAACTCTCAAAAGTATCTATCTTCCGCGACGGTAAAACGCTTGAATTGGGCATAACCCTGGTAAATGCCGATACGGCACCTAAGCTGCAGGCAAGGCATGGCAGCCAGCAACAGGAACGTGGATTAGACCTGCTCGGGCTGGTTGTTGAAAATGCCGAGCAGGGCGGCGGTGTTGTCGTCGTTGATGTGGAGCGTGGTGGAGTTGCTGAAGAAACCGGGATTAAACGCGGCGATGTGATTGTGTCGATCAACCGGAAAAAGGTGCCCACTACGGCAGAATATACTCGTGCCATTCAGCAGGCAGGGCAGGTCGGCAGACTGATGATGCTCGTGCGCCGAGGGGATGCAAGCATCTACTTTGCATTACGCTTTAAATAGTGCTATGGTTGTCAAAACTTTACTCCATGAGGAAGATCATCCATGAACTTGATTGATAATCCGGATCAGGCAAAACGGCTGGCCAGAGCAATTCTCTCCGACGTGGCCATGTACAATAAGGAAAAGGTCGAAAACGGCATCAAAAATGACGATATTTTTGACGTTCTTAAAGAAGAGCTCGAAGAGGGGCGCCAGCATTTTCTCTCACGGGTATCCACCGATGTCAATCCGGAGCAGATTTACGGAACTGCTGTTGTCGATGTCCTGATCAAGCGGGCGGGGAAGATTGAATCTTCCATCTGGTAACGAATCGCCATACTCATCATTTTTGCAAGGCGTACCTGTTTCGGTGCGCCTTTGTTTTTTTTTATCGCCGAGAACGCCACCAATTTTGTCCGGTGATTTATCCGGATGGGAACAGATAGTGAGGAACGCTATGAATCATTTTTCAATTTTATTCTCCCCTGAAAATGAACCGGTCAGGATCGATCTTTTTTTGAGCCGTGAGATGGGGGGCGAATCGCGGGCGAATGTCCAGAGACTCATAGAAACCGGCAATGTGCTGGTTGATGGCAAACCGGTACGCACTTCCCTGAAATTGAGGGGAGGGGAGCAGATCGAGGTTGATATTCCGCCGCCGTTACCGGCCGAGCCGCTGGCCGAGGCGATTCCGTTGGAAGTACTGTATGAAGACAGTGATCTGATCGTGATTAACAAGGCGGCCGGGATGGTGGTACATCCTGGAGCCGGCAATACGAGCGGTACCTTAGTCAATGCGCTGTTGGCGCACTGTTGCGATCTGGCAGGCATTGGCGGAGAGTTGCGTCCCGGCATTGTTCACCGCCTCGACAAGGGAACTTCCGGCGTGCTCGTGGCAGCAAAGCACGATCGGGCTCATCAGGCGCTTGCGGAGCAGTTCAGCGCCCACACGGTCAAGCGGATCTATCAGGCACTGATCTATGGTTCTCCTCCGGAAGATACCGGCAAGATCGAGGGGATTATCGGGAGGCATCCGACCGAGAGATTGCGCTTGTCCGGGAAGGCTAAAAACGGGAAACATGCTGTTACCCGCTGGAAGGTGAAGGAGCGCTATGGCAGGATTTCACTGGTGGAACTGAGATTGGAGACCGGTCGCACCCATCAGATCCGGGTACATATGACCGAAGCCGGATTCCCGCTGCTGGGTGATCCGCTCTACCCGGATGGAGGACGCTGCAACAACATCCCCGACACCCAGTTGCGCGGTATGATCAACCGCCTTGGCCGTCAGGCTCTGCACGCCCGGTGCCTCGGCTTCATTCATCCCACAAGTGGTGAGTACATCGAGTTTACGACCGAACCGCCGGAGGACATGCAGGAGCTGCTCTCCTATCTGCGGAAAGGGACGGAGTAAGCAGTTCTTCAAGCCGCAGCAGTTGCTCAAGATTCTGGCTTAAATATACGGGGCAGCCGAGCTGCTCCGGCATGCGCAGGTCAACATCGTAGCGTTCTCCGACAAACAGTGCTTCCTGTGGAGAAAGCCCGATTTTTTCCAATACCCTTTGTACCATTCCCTCATCAGGTTTGCCCAGCCAGGTGTCATCAATGGTAAACGTACCGCAGACCACGCCATCCAACCCGAGATAATTCATGATACGGGCCGTCAGGACACGATTGTTGTTCGTATAAATGTAGAGGGCAAAGCTCTTTGCGAGGTGCTTCATCAGCTGGATCACCCGTTCGTCGCGCACGAGAAGCGCTTCCGGTCGCAGGGTGCGCTCAAAAAAGCGATGCAGTTCCTGTACGCTCCCCTCCAGTTCCGTGCAGACCGCAGAAAGCGTCTGGACCGTGCCGCTCTCTTCCGTGAGTCTTTGCCTGGTGGCGGTGATCATCAGGCCTGCTTCTGCTGGCGTGATCCGTTTGAGTCCGGCAATATAGGCTGCAGCAGCAGCCTGGATTTCGCTGGCAAAACGCTCACACACATACAGGGTACCATCAAGGTCGAAAACAATCCCTTTAATTTCAGAGTACGTATGCGTGGCCATCTACCCTCCGATCCTGCGCTGGCACAGCAGCCGGGGGGTGGCCACATCCTTTGACTGGACCAGCACCTTGAAAGTGTCACCCATCCCCCCATCGGGCAGGATCAGTTTTTTGAGGGCCAAGCGGAGACGAAGTTTTTCCTCTTCGGGTGTGGCAGAGCGCTCGATGTCTTCAATTTCTTCGATTATTCCGGCTGACATCAGGAAACGGTACTGCTCACCAAACCAGTTGTTCTGTAGTCCCAGCTCTTCTCCACATTTCATCAACGTTGTGAAGTCAACATGGGCGGTGATGTCCTGCAGGCCGAGGCGGAGGTAAGGATTCTCTTCAGTCTGGTGGCGATAATAACAGAGCAGCGTCCCCAGTTTGCGAAGTGGCGTGTACAGTTCTGCAGCAGGATACCCGTAATCAATCGTCAGGATAAAGCCGCGCTGGAGAGCGTTAGAGGCGGATGCCAGCCACGCCGGAGCATTCAGGTTTACTTCGGCCTGCTGACCGGGATGGAGCTTTACGGCAACACGATTCAGATAGGCTTCAAGCTCTGGTGTTGATGGCTCCCCGGCCTCTTCGGCAAACTCGCCATCCGGGCAGGTTACATACACTTCCCGCAGACCGTCGGAGGTCATTACGACGCGATGCACAGGGAGTGCATCAATAAGTTCATTGGAGTACAAGCAGCCGCTGAAGGTGAAATCCCCTGAAGCAAATTCATCGGTAGAAAGCCAGTCGAGCCGGTCGATGTGAGCGGCCAGCATTTTGCGCTGGGCAGCCTCAAGGGACGGCTCCTGTTCAACCAGCACCAGGCGCAGTCCGCCATACAGCTGCGTTTCACGTCCCGCAAGATAGTCCATGATGTCACATGCCAGACGGCCATTGCCGGCACCACATTCCACCAGGGTAAAGTCGGCGGGTGTCCCCATGCTGCGCCACATCTGGGCAATTTCGCGGGCGATCACGCGTCCGAAGGCGGCATGTACGGTGATGCTGGTATAAAAATCGCCTTCGGCGCCGACTTTGCGGCCTGGGGAGGTATAGTAGCCAAGCCCGGGTTCATAGAGGCACGTTGCCATAAAATCGGCAAAGGTGATGCGTCCCTGCGCAGCGATGCGGGTGGCGATGATGTTGTTGAGTGCTGTTTTTTCGGTCATGGGTGCAAGAGTTCCTGTCTGTGTCTATTTATCTATGCGAGTAAAGAGTCTTTCTCTAAATAAAGCATCTGTCAATGTCAAGCTTATCCTGTCAGAGCAGTCTGCCGGTAGTGCCTTTCTTTCCGGTTTTGTCGGCATCACGATCCTTCTCTTTGCCGCGATACATCCGGCGCATCTCCTTGACCTGCCGTTTTATCTCCGTGCGTAACTCCGCCGGTCCCAATACCTCGGCATGTATTCCGTAGGAAAGAATCCATGATGTCAGCTCCATCAGTCCCGCCGCCTCGAATTCCACGGTTACGCGCCCCTTGGTATCGGTACTGATCTTTTGTCCCGGCATCCAGATCCGGTCTCTGACCGTATGGGCAATCTCAGCAGAAAAACGGATACACACGTTCATCGGAGTATCACTCACCAGGCCGAAGGCGTTGCTGAAATGGGTTTCCGGTTGATAGCTGTCCGGGATCTCAAAACGCTGGCGGGTGATCTCTACCCCACGGATACGTTCCAGGGCAAAAAGGCGCATGCCGGCACGGTTGTGGGCATTCCCCAACAGATAAATTCCGCCCTTGTGGAAAACCAACGTATAAGGGTCAACCTCATACTCATCGGTCTCGTTGGTGTTTTTCTTGGCATAGGTAAGACGGATACGGAATTGCTGCAGCAGGGCTTTCTGCAGGTTGTCGACAAAAGCGGCTGCCGGGGAATAGTCGCGTGCTCCGTGAAGTAGAGGCAGCGAAACCCGTGCGATCCGTTCCAGATGCGCGGCATGGCGATCGGGAAGTACCGAATGAATGCTTTTGAACAGCTCGTCGATTTCGGACTGAAATGGGGTGCCGGCCAGATGAGCCCCCAGTGAGCGCAACAGATAGAGCGACATCAGCTGCGGGAGGGTAAAGGTAATCGGAGGGAGATTGCGTGACTTGGTCAGGAAGCTGTAGACTTTTTTCCCGTCACTCCACTCAGCAGTCAAAGAATAACCGGCCTGTTCTACCGCGTTCAGGTCACGGTGAATCGTACGCCGGTCGACAGCGCATTCTTCCGCCAGTTCGTCTAGCGTCAACCCGCGCCTGGTTTCCAGCAGCCGGATGATTGAATGCAGCCGCCCCGCTTGGGAATATTTTTTTGCCGGTTTTCCCTTTGGCATGGTTCTCCCTTGCCGAATTTGAATTTATCGTTACAATGTACCACGTATAAGTACAGTCGGTACCGGGGAGTATTGTAACGGTTTGAGCCATTTTGACAATCACTTTCTGACATATACTGTCATGCTGCATGACTGGCTCAACCAGCCCGGCTATGTATCGCTGTTTTTCATGAGTTTTCTTGCCTCAACGTTGTTGCCGCTTGGATCGGAGTGGCTGCTGGTGATGATGCTGGTGGGAGGGTATGAGCCGCTGTCGACTGTTGCCGTAGCCACTATCGGCAATTACCTTGGTGCTGTCGCGACCTATCTGGTCGGGATATGGGGAGGAAGCTGGCTGATCGAAAAGGTCATGCGGGTCTCGCCGTTCCAGCAACTGCGAGCCCGTGAGTATTATAACCGTTTCGGGGTTTACTCACTGCTCTTCTCCTGGCTGCCGGTGGTCGGAGATCCACTCTGCTTGGTGGGAGGTATGCTGAAGGTCAATTTCGGGCTCTTTTCGCTGCTGGTCGCTGTTGGTAAGCTTGCCCGTTATGCAATTACAGCTGTAATTACCGTTGCAGCAGTTGGATAAAGATGTGTCAACTATGGATCTGCTTCCGACTGATGACGGTCAAATTTCGGTCATCTGTTTTTCTACAACTTCAACGCCCGTCATGGTGGCGATGAATTTGCCATCATGTTCAACGAGACGAGCGGGCACGAAAGCATTCCACAATGACGGAAACTATCAAACTCTCACCACTTGACACCCACTTTGCCGACTTTATCGTCCGTATCGACCAACATCACGGCGACGAGCTTTGGTGGGGAGCGGCTTTGGCAAGCTATTCCGCCGGCCGCGGTCATACGTGTTTCAATCTTTGCAAAGCGGTGGATGGTATGACCCCGCCACCAGTGCATGGACATGGCATGCGCACGTCGCCTCCGTCTGATGTGCGTCACTGGCTGGAGTCTCTGGAACAGTGTGACACCGTTGGTGTTCCGGGGGCATATACCCCGCTGGTACTTGATCCGGCTGGCCGGCTGTATCTTCACCGTTGCTGGGAATATGAACAACAGATCGTCACGGGGATCCTTTCACGCATTCGGCCGCACGCGATAGACGAAACCCTGCTGGACACGTCATTAGACCGTTATTTCCCTGCCATGGATGGTGACCCTGATCTGCAACGCTCGGCGGCCCGCATGGCGCTGACGCATCGTTTTTCGGTCATTTCCGGCGGGCCCGGGACCGGGAAAACGGCCACTGTTGCCCGAATTCTTGCATTGCTGCTGGATGTGGCGGGTGATTCCCCACAGGAGATTGCT
>JAQUCQ010000172.1:0-3881 GCA_028686145.1 Desulfuromonadaceae bacterium
GTAACCAGCGCAATGCCTTTCTCACTATGGAGCAACTTCATAACCACTCCTTGCTTCCATTATTTCTGATTACTGACCAGATTTTTAGGTCTGACAATTACACGATAAACTTTCCAATGGTACTGCAGTTGAGCTGTTGTAAATGTATATGTATTTGATGTGGTGGGCAAACTTCCTGCTTCAGATGAATTACCCCCTACGACAATGGTTGCAGGACTTTGATAATTGGAATCCCGCTTTCCCTCTTGCACAAGCAAATAAATCTTTATTAGTTTAAGGCGTTCTCTTATATCTTTAGCGGAACTAAAATAGCTAGTAACACTAGATATATGTTCAGAAGTAACCGTACTAGAATCACCAGAAACAAAATAATCAGGCGTACCACCTGCGACTTTTGGCAAGCTAGAATAAATTCTGGCTCCTTCAAGCGCCGTGTCTGATGTATCCCACCCAACGACAACCTTCATATCTGCAACGCAATCCAGAATTGGAAGAGGATGATATTCACCAGATTTATACGGGTCTTCATCTTTATGTAAAACTACAGCTTTATAAAAAACACCGGTATTTTCAGCACAGAAAGTGGGGGTTTCTGAATTTCCTATAAAATAATCTGCCCTGTTAAAAGGCATGCGATCACCATCACCTTCTCCGGCTACACCATATAACATAACCGTATCCTGATCACTGACCGGTAAAAAAGGTTTATCTTCATCCTCAGACATAGTCAGACTAAATGGTCTGGTAAATTCACCCGTTGATGAATCTATCAAAAGTTTATGATCATTATCAACATTGTTAAAATTGGCATTTATGGCAATTACGGTATCTTTTTCTTGTGGCGGATTACTAAAAGTCTCAGTTGCCGGACGTGAAACATACACGGTTCCTGACGTATTAAAATTATGGTAAGGGACATACGTCCAACGCTGTGCAGACTGGCTTCTACCGACTGTTGTGCCTTTTAGCGCAATATAATCAGAAGAAAATGCACCTTTTCCAGCCAATCCAACAAAAGCCCTTGGAACAGCGCCAGTCGTAGCTGTGCCACTATTGTCGCTATCGTTCAGTAGCTTGCCTATTGAGTTGCCCGATTCAAAATATAAAATACTTGTATCGCTAAGTTCGCCATCTGGCGAAGCTTTACTCCAACCCCAAGGCAGACCAAAACCCATCTGTTCAAGATCATGCCGGAACATCTCAAGTCCAATAATTCCCTCAATATTAGACTCTTCAGTTTTAATCCACTTTGCTGAAGTAGAAATAATTGTATTAAATGCCTGGGAGGCAACAACCATAATAATGATAAACAAAAACATTGCTATCAGCAGCTCTATCAGTGTGAAACCTGTATTAGATTTAAAGTTATTACTATCGTGTTTCAAAATGCACCTCACTGCTCATTAGACGTTGAAATAACAGACGAAGCCGAGTGCGAATAACCTTTACTCTTAACAGTCCAGTGTACATTTACGTCTATCTGTTTTGATGCGGTATTAGCTAACTTGGTGCCGTCAAGATCTAAAGGACCAGTCGTTAGTGATGTAACTATTGTCTGAACAGAATAATTTTTAAAACCACCTCTTGGGGCTCTTTGCATTGTTGTCCATTTATTAAAGACAATTTCATTAAAGCTTAAGCTGCTACATTGAGCTATTCTCTCATTTGCAAGAACAGACGCTTCGTTTCGATAAACCGTCTCCACCGATTTTTCCATGGCAAGATTAATAGATTGCAACAACCCCAACAAGCCAACCATGAGAATAACAAGGGCAACAAGAAACTCTATCAGAGTAAAACCATTACAATTATTTTGCATTACACACCCCGGCAGAAACCTTCCCTGCGTTAGTTCTAATTACATGTACTGACAAACAATCAACCGCACCGTCTGTGCCTTTACCTCCAAGATAAACAGTAAAACCCAATGAACCGGTAAGAGTACCATTTAATAATTTTCTGGTTACTGTTCCTCGCTCATCAATTTCATACATCTCATTAGCATAAGCAGTACCAGTAGCGTTACTGTTCATCGGAAAAATCACGTTATGCGTCCCCCCTGGTAGCACTGTCTGCTGTGTTGGAGTGGTGTAATTAACGGTTGTAGAGGTGAAGGCACTTAGCACATAACTGTTGGCATTCAAGGTAATACCATGCGGCTGTTTCGTCGTCATTGCCCTGATTCTTAGTTCGTTAATATCAGTTGCCAATTGCCTTATCTGGGATTCAGCCAAGCTTTTCCTGTGCATCTGATTAAAGGCCAGTGTAGCAACACTTGTAAGTATCGCAATAATACTAATGACCACAATCAGCTCAACCAGAGAAAAACCATTTATTCCAAAAGATTGACACCTGTTTTTTTGTAAACAGATCATATCCGTTCTCCTACCCACCATAGCCACCTAATTTTCTCTAATCTGTAGTATCTGCTTTGATGGTTTCGGGCTTAGTAGTGGCGGAAACTTGCCTTTAGGAGCCATACCAGAAGGAGCAAGCCCGGCATCTAGCTTTCTGCCCCCTTGCTGAGTAAATGAGGTAGCAAGATTAATCAATTGAATACCACCACTTGAGGTCTGTATTGGTGCCTTGCCCTTCATCGCGCTTGCAGCAGGTGTGCCACCAGTATTGTATTGTACAGCCCACAACGATGAAACACCTCCAGGCGTACAGACATCTGTGTTAGGGGTATAGGTTGTATAAAACACCAGCCCGTTATAAGTGGCAGAAACATCAGATACAACCCGCTCATCGCCTGAAGTGCCTGATGTTGTAACCATATTAACTGACCAACCCAGTACCGTTTTTGTTGCTGCATTATCTACAACTGTCGCAGGCAAAGATGCAGCTGGTGTCGTACCACTCTGGTCATAGATAAAATCAGTATTTGTATTAAATGCACGACATGCAGTAGCAGTCGTCTTCATGGCATGATCTGCGTTTGACACATACTGATCATAGCAAGGATCTTGAAGCCCATAAAATTTACGGGGAACTGAATTATTTGAGCCGTCTTTCACTGTACGTTCATCACCGGGATAAAAGTAACGTCCTTCGCCAAAAAATATCCACAACTGCTTTTTGTTCCTGTCTTGAATCCTGGCTATTGATGTTGTTATTGGTCCAATATCATCTATCAGGCTGCTGGTAAACCAGTTATAGGGATCCGGGTCATTATTAGTCACCAGTCTCAGCACCCCACCCTTGTTCCAGGCTGTAGAGCTTGAAGGATAGCTACTGGTAAGCGATGCCTTGGTATAGGTAACATAGACAACATCATCACTATAGTTGCCTTGCTTGTACTGGCTCCCTCTATCAAGGTCAATAGCTGCGCCGCTCAGTGAGTTGGCAAAGGCAAACGGTATACCGGTATCTTTAACCCAATAATTACAATCAGAAGAAGCTGTGTAAGCCGAAGTACATTTCTTAAACGGCGCTCTGGCATTTAAATCAACAATATACAATTTAAGATTCTGATCAGAACGGCCAGCAAAATAACGTTGTGAAGCATCAATAGCACCTGTCGGACCAGAAGCCATAACTGTAAACCAACGGCCATTTTTACGTCTGTATGAACCATCTCTACCGGTATCTATGCGCACAACAGCAGCGCCAGGGGTTGTAAATCCAAGTCCTTTATCAGCAGTTTCAGCATTGGAATCGTTAGCGATAGAGTAGTCTGAGAATTCCCACATATACTTAGGAACCAAAGGATCAGTTACATCAAGAGCAAAATATGAAGACAGGCCGTTGTCTGCAACTGGTGTCTTAACACAATCTGTATTGTTCGATGCAAGCGCATCCACGGGGTAGGTTTCGTTACAATTGCTAAGCTTGTCACGACTTGCTCCTCCAAGCCCCATACTGCCTACCAGCACGGTTTT
>JAQUCQ010000172.1:3891-7102 GCA_028686145.1 Desulfuromonadaceae bacterium
GTCTTTGCCGTATCAAGGACATAGTTAGCGGATGCAGTTGTTTTTGTGGGACACTCCCAATATTGTGCCGATGAGCAATCGGTGGGAATATTTATTGATGCATCAACAACCAAGGGGGATCCATCCACAAGATACTGATGACAATAATCTGATCCGCACTGATGTTGCAAATACGGCAAGGCATTTTTAGGAATAAATGCCCACTCTTCTTTTCCAAGATCAGTACCATTAAGTTTTGCTATTTTAAAAGGGTAATCATTGTCATTAATCGCTGAGGAAGTCCCCAAACGAAAAGCATGTAACATGCCATCATTTGATCCTGTATAGACAACATTGCGGCCTTTATATGCTATTGTTTTATTAAAAATACCATAACTGGAATCTGCATAAGTAGTATCGTATGAATTGATCGGCACTGCTGACTGCACAATCGGTGTTGAGTTAACAATATCACCCAACTTCCATACACCAGTCGTAACTGTACCTGTTGATGGATCAGTAAATGTTACGGTGCGGTTACGGTAAATATCTTTATGGACTCCTCGCAGATAATCAATCATTCCTCCTGGATCAGTCAGTGCTGCAATATTCATGTACGCCGCTGTTTTCAAGGTATCTGCTTTAGTTGCAACAAAGGTATTATCAGTACTTGTCAAATCAGAAGACGTATTAATTGGTGTGTAGATATTTCGTGTTGCTGCATCAGTCGACTGTAGCTTTGCCCCAGCTTTCCAGAGAGATTTAGTTTCAAATGGATCAGAGGGCAGTAGATCATCATTTAAAAGGTTAAGTACGCCATCAACGGTACTATCCTGATAAATTGCACTGTAATTTATCAGTGGATCAAGGTAGTACCAAAGTGCCTGCACCTCACCCATCCATTTTTTGGTGTTATCTGTGGGAAACTGGGGGAAAAAGAGAGCCTGAATCATATTTGCGCCACGCTGGCCACTTTTATTATTGGCAACAGCGGCAGCGGTACCGGATGCGGTTGAACTGGCTATACTGTTAAATATATTGGTTAACTGTGATTGCAAAACTGAGCCATCATTTGCCTCATAATAGCCTCTGGTTGTGGTTGGATCTGTACTGTCACCAATATATTCTGTAGCAATATCTGGCTTGCCGTTTTTATTGGTATCAGTTACGGTTTTATCCTCTAAAAATGCGCCAAACCTGGCAGCTTCTTGCAGATATGTGTCACCATCATCGTCACCAAATGAAAATACCGTAAAGAGATTTATTGATTGAAGCTTACTTGGGTCTACTGCCGTACCCCAGGTAGATGCGTTGGCAGCAAGATCATACGTATGAGCATAGTAAGCTATTTTACCGAGCAGAGTTGACGGTTTAGGAGTTGTGGCATTGGCTGAAGTCCACCATGTAGAATAGCTTGTGTCGATAGGAATATTTGTATCGCTTGTCGGAGCCCCGTCTGTAAGCAAAATAACATAATTATTCTGGCATGAACCTTGGACAGGCTTGGCATATACGCGGTGAGGACTAAGACTGTCTGTAACATCCCCATTATATTTGATTAATTTTGAAGAGTCATTAGTCTTGTCATAGGTGTTATAAGCGCTGGTACCTCCCTGAAAATACCGGAGCGCTTCATAAAAGCTCTCGGCCAACGGCGTACTGCCATCTGGGCTTGTCTCTGATTCAATTAATGAAACCAAAGAATCCTTATTTGTGCCAATTTCACCAACAATTCTACCGCCATCCTTGTTCAAACCAGAGTCGCTGTTACGATTAAACACCATCAAACCCAAGCGGACATTATCAGCAACTTGATGTATTATACCAGTAGGATCAGTGGTGCCATATTCAATCAATTTACCATCGTCCGTTATAAGATATCTTTTATTTGTACCTCCAGTTGCAGAATTCCGCGCAGCACCAGCAGTTGCATCAACTTTTCCGCCAATCATAATCTTACGTAGCACATCCACCCTACGCATATAAAGATAGTTTAAGTAATTACCGGACATCTTGCCAAGTGCAAGGTTGAGTGGAGGATTTGCTGGATCTATAGTATAGGTACCACTTGATTCTTTATACATCTTGTTGTTCTCAAAATAACCATAATAACTGGTGGTAGTTTTGTAACTACTGGTATACCGACCATCATCTCTATACGCTACATAGCCCATACTGCCTGATGTATCAAAGATGAGCAGAACATTAGGTTTCAAAACATTTTGACCGTCCATAAACGGTGGCACCTGACAATAGCTTGCCCCAGAGCTGGTGGAGACATTGACCGTCTTTAAGGTTAGGGTATGATCAGCTGAAATAGGATCAATAGTATATGTATTGGATGCGGAGAGTGTTTTTATTGTGCTGCCATCTTTAAAGCTTTCCACTGCACAACCAGCAGGTAGTGTTACCGTAAAAATCTGTTTTATACCTGCTCCATAACTCTGGGTAGCAGGAGAAATTGAACCACACGTACCATCAACCAGTGTAGTAACCTGATATTTAATTCCTACAAATCTAATTTTAAATTGTTTGTTTCCTGTTATGGCAGGGGTTGTGTACTGTTTGGTGCCGGCATTCCAATCAAGTGTATTGATTGGAGCAAAACCTGTATTATCAAAGTCAATTGAATCAACAGTGCAACTTGAATCATTGTTATTAATAGTAAATGTTTGTTTAGAATTTTTAGCTACAGCTATATATAATGGATCTTTAGCAACAGGACTGATATTAACATTGGCATTACTGTTACAACTTGTAACAGGAGAAGCTGGAACATCTGTAGAAATAGTATACGATAATTTGTAAACAAGATCGTCGTAATCTACTAATAGTATGTATTTTTGACCATCCTTCAGGGTAAATGTATAACTTGCTTCACTTTCAGGATCATCATTAGCTACATTAGTAACACTGTCATACGCTGACGTCCGATATTGTATCAATCTAATAGAAGCGATTTTGTGAGTGGCGTCGGGTTTTACTTTTATGGTTACAGACCTATCACTAGAACTCGAATAAGTTGATTCATTAGAATAAGATGTCCCAAGAATATCAACAGCAGGTGTTCCTCCTCCATTGCCATCAGCACTTACTGAAAGCGGAGTCCAACTAAGACATCCAAAAAACCAAAAATTACAAGATGTTGCTGAATATGATGTAGTGGTGCCGTAGTAAACTTTAATTGAACCTCCATCAGCAGCGTATGAGCTGTTTACCGAAAAAAACATCC
>JAQUCQ010000173.1 GCA_028686145.1 Desulfuromonadaceae bacterium
CATGCTCTACGGACACGTCGAAAGCACTGCCGACCGGGTTGCACATATGGAGATGCTGCGGACCATGCAGGATGAAACCGGCGGTTTCCAAGCCTTTATCCCTCTGGCGTTCCAAGCTGAAAACTCTGACCTGAAACTGGACATTAAGGGGACCTCCGGTATCGATGACCTTAAGACCTTGGCAATCGCGCGGGTTTACCTCGATAATTTTGACCATATCAAAGCCTACTGGATCATGCTGGGTGAGAAGATTGCCCAGGTTTCACTGTCTTTTGGGGTTAACGATCTGGACGGCACCGTAGTCGAAGAGAAGATCGGCCATGATGCCGGAGCCCAAAGTCCGCAATCACTGACAAAAGAAGGCATTATCCGCCTCATCAAAAATGCCGGAAAGGTCCCCGTTGAACGTGATACGCTGTATCACCCTATTCGCAGTTATTGATGTACTCCCTGACGCCATCCCTGGATACCGGTGATGCACTCAGCACCCTTGACCGCCTGCTCGTTGCCGATATCAACCCAGATCATTTTCATGGTGCCATCCATCACCTGCAACGCCGTTTTGCCAACTACGCCGCCACCTGCCCGGCACCGTTCATTGCTCCTGGTTTGGTCGTCACGCCCGAGATCCGCCGGCAATCCGAGATGTACCTGCCAATTGCCGAGATAACTAAAATCTTCAACCGGCTTTATTGCGCCACTCTGAATTACCCCCCTATCTTATCTAGTTCCCCTTTTCATAATGCACTGAGCTGGGCAGATACTTTTGTCGACTTGCCACCGCAAATGCAGTTCAGCATAAATCCTTCCACCTTTCTGGAACACCTGCTCAACGAACGAAACCTGTTGACGATGTTTTTGTTTGCTTCCTTCCTTCCGCGCCGCTTCTATGGCGGTTTCAGGCGGTATATCGGGCAGGCAGTATTCATCCGGAAATGGCTTTTAGAACGGAAAAATCCAGCAGTTCGCTGTCTGGATGCTGCCTGCGGCACCGGGGAAGATAGTTATGGCCTGGCCACACTGTTGCTTGAACGCGGATTTGATCGGAAGGAGATACAGATCGAAAGCTGGACGATTGACCCATTAGAGGTCTGGGCTGCTGCGCATTGCAGCTTTCCGCATGACCGGCAACGAGAAACGCGGTTCCGGGAAGAAACCACTGGCCTCTTTGAACAAGGTTATGAAGCGCGCATCTGTTTCCGCTGTGTCAATCTAACAAATCCGCGGGCAGTGGAACCATTTGATTTGATCCTGTGCAACGGCTTGCTGGGAGGTCCGCTTTTTCACGAAGCACATCTTGTAAAAAATATAGTTGCCAATCTGGCCGGAATGCTTGCACCGGGTGGAATCCTACTGGCAGCCGACAGCTTCCACGCCGGCTGGAAACAACACTATCCGCAGCAGATGCTGCGGATAGTGTTTGAAGCGAATGGTTTGCATACATTTTTAGCAGGAGAGGGGATCGGCGGGCTAAAACCCGGCACGGACAGTCCGGATTTGTGCGTTAACGAACTCAATTTTTCAACAATTGACAGGCCGTCTATTTCTTGCGTAGAACACCGACGTGGCGTCCTGGCATCACCATCTTCCCACCAGGGCCAATCCTGACGAGTTCCCAGAAACAAGAGGTACCACCGATACCGAGTTCCTCCCCTTATTAACATGATTAGCAATGACGATGCGGCCACACAGTTCGCCGATGGCAGCACCCAATACCACATCGCTAGCCCAGTGTTTATCTTGATACATCCGCGAGAAACCGACAAAAGTAGCGGCAGAGTAAAAGAATACTTTGGCGGCCATGCTCTCCGAGGTAGCGGCCATGATCGAAGCCATGGCAAACGAGCTGGAGGTATGCATTGAAGGCATGGAATCGTAATCGGTTTTGAAACGACCCGGCGTAAAGCTCCCCTTGTCCCCCTTAACAAAGGGTCGAGCCCTGCCGATGGCCTCTTTGAGCACAAATGTAGTTGCATCAGCCAGCAATATCGTCTCGCCAAGCATCTCACCGGTTTCTTTCCAGCGGGGGGAGTCAGCAAAGATGCCGCCGCCATAAACGGCGGCAGCAATCCCAATATGCAGAAACGGATCGCCGATCAGAGTGCCGGCATCCGTTGCCTTATCAAGCCCTCTGCTCTTGCTGCCTTGCAGCTTGGCACGAATGTCTCCATCAAAAACATAGGTGAGACCAACCGCACCGGCCACGGCCAGCGTACCGACAAATCCGTAACCATCCGTATCCACCGGCGTCTTAACAACTTCCAGCGCCTCATCACCAAGCCGCACCGCTTGTTCCTTGAAGGCCTTCGTGCTGGTGAATATATTATCTTCCGCCACCGCATTACGAGGCAATGCCATCACTACAATAGTAAAACATACCAACCAGATACGCATGGCTACCCCCTTGGGATTACACTTAAACGACAAGAAAAACTCCTGTCCTCGATTAAAAGAACAGGAGTCATAAATTTGCTGGCAAGCTGGACAGCACTCCTCTTGCCATAGAGATTCACTGTTTATCAGAAGCGGATTAACAATCCGCCCCACGTCAATCCGCCGCCAAATCCCATGGCCAGCACAAGGTGGCCCGGCTTGATCGTGCCATTACGCAGATTTTCATCCATCACCAGCGCCACCGATGCTGCAGAGGTGTTGCCACACCGGTCGAGGTTAAGCAGGAAGCGCTCTTTGGGAAACCCACTTTTTTTGGAGATAAAATCGATCATGCGCACATTGGCCTGATGAGGAATGATGTAATCCAGATCCGTAGCAGATATGCCGGCTTTCGCGCAGAGGGTGTTGATAATGTCCGGAATGACATCCGTAGCAAATATGTAGACCTGCTTGCCGGCCATCTGGAAATAAATTTCCCGTCCCTCAATCGATTCGGGTGTAACCGGTTTGCGCGAACCGGACGAAGGGACCTGAATCAGCGGCCATCCCTTTCCGTCACTGCGCATATAGGTATGTTGAATCCCCTTTGTTGCATTACCTCCACTGCTCAAAATAGCAGCACCAGCACCGTCGCCAAAGAGCGGACAGCTGGTTTTATCGTTAAAATCGAGAATTTTTGAGTAGGTATCGGCGCCAATTGCCATGACGGTCTTGTATTTTCCGCACTTGATAAAGTTGTCGGCAATTTCGAGCGCATAGACAAAGCTGGAGCAGACTGCGTTGACATCAAAAGCAAAAGCGTTTTTAGCGCCGATGTTCTCCTGGACGATGCAGCCGGTTGAAGGAAGGCTCATATCAGGTGTTGAGGTGCCAACGATGATGCAGTCAAGATCAGAGGCGTCAATGCCGGCGGCTTCCAATGCTTTTTTAGCGGCACCGGTGGCCAGATCAGAGGTCGCCTGGTCGGCATGAGCAAAACGCCGCTCACGGATACCGGTACGGCTGAAAATCCACTCATCCGCATTTTCAACCAGATAATCAAAATGGCTGTTCGGAATCACCCGATCCGGAAGGCATGAACCGCTACCGATAATTTTTGAAAAAATCATATGTATCTCCACTTTCGCCTTCAGCGACGGGCGAATTTCATTTTAAATAGAATCTTTTTATTTATCTCACAAAATAACGCTGTTTGTCAAGATCAGCACCACATTGCGATCTATTATTTATTTCCTGATCTGAGTATGTCTACAATTGAAAACGCCCACACCATAAAAAAGGCGGCAAGCACTGCTTTGCCAAAGCCGGATTCTCCGTCAAGTGCCTTCATCACCTCAGATGGCGTTATGCTGATCGCACCACCGGCAATCTGGGAGGCGATTACCGGAGAAAGCCCCCGCAGCAGTACAAATAGTGCGAATAGTAATACGATGTTGACCAGTACAATAATGATCCCGCCAGCCATTTTGCGGCCAAGGTACAGCTGCCCAAGCCCCGGAAGTACAAAGGCAGAAAGCAGCAAAGCAGCCAGTTTTTTGTTCATAACCCGTTTCCCTTTAGTGAGACATGTACGTAGATGAATTCTCATAATCAATATTACTTGGACAGAGTGTGCGAGACGTTTCTGTTTTGACTTTGCCCGAGCATTAAGGCATAGTTACATCGATTTTACCCTGAACTCAGGAGCACACTAATGGTCCTTGTTGCAAATATACTGCTGGCCCTGGCCAAACTGGTTGAGCTGGCCAGCGGACTTCTCACTATTTACAAATACATCCTGCTGGCCAGCGTTGTTATCTCATGGGTTAACGCCGATCCCTACAACCCGCTCGTCAATTTTATCTATCGCGTTACAGACCCGATTCTGCGCCGCATTCGACGGTACATGCCTGACACCGGCATGCTGGATATTTCACCACTGGTCGCCTTTGCCGCTATCTATGTCCTGCAGATTGTCGTTTTTGATACCGCCTACGAATACCTGATAAGCGCCAGCATGACACTAAAAATGAGAGGCTAAACACGCTGAATATTACTTTCTGTTCGTGGCGACGCTGTTTTTGCTGCGCTATCTGATTTAAGCAAAAAAAAGCCCCGGATACTCTCCGGGGCTTTTTTTGTTTTGGTACAATGTGGGCCTTAAATTCTTGTTACGTTCGCGGCCTGAAGCCCTTTCGGACCCTTTGTTACTTCAAAAGTTACTCTATCGCCTTCTGCAAGGGATTTGAAACCTTCGCCTGCGATTGCGGAGAAATGGCAAAATACATCCTCGCCACCTTCCTGCTCAAGAAATCCAAAACCCTTGCTGTCATTGAACCATTTTACTGTTCCGTTTACCATGTGCTTACTTCTCCTGATTCTTCTTAATGATTTTATTCGGAAAGCATTCCGAACTTTATGTACCATAACGTGTCGCATAAACTAAGTCAAGCAAATTAAATCATGTTTTAACATTTTGTATATATTTTGCTATACGATAGCTTACTGAAAATCGGAAGATCATCTCCCGCATACGACGGCACTATCGGCGCAGATAATTTTCCGTGCCTGGAGCAGCTGATCTCTGCTACCGTCAATCCAGTTGATAACTATGCCATGTCGCTCCATGCGTCGAAACCAGTTCCCCTGCCGTTTTGCAAAGTTGTAGATTGCACTATTCAGCCGCTGAAACATATCGTTTTTATTCATGTCACCTCGGAGATACGCCCCCACGTATCGATACTCAAGCCCGTAATAATCGAGGCGTTCCCACGCGATGCCGTCGGCACGGAGACGTTCCACTTCTTCTATCATACCGTTATCGAGGCGCTCTCTCAGCCGCGTTGTTATACGTCGACGCAATGCTTCGCGCTCCCAGTGAATACCGATAACCGTCGACTGCAGCCGGGGAAGAGGCTCGCAGGCTGAAGAGTTTTCCGCCTCTCCCCGGGCAATTTCAATCGCCCTGACAGTACGCTCCCGGTCCGCCAGATCGGTACTGTTATGCTGATGCGGCTTGAGATACCACAATTCCTGTACCAGTTCGTCATCGGTTTTCGTCGCCAGTTCGGCACGCAGAGCGCTGTCAAACGGTACTTCAACCATGCGATAGCCCCGTAGCGCGGCATCCAGATACATACCACTTCCACCGCACAGGACAGGTACAGCACCGCGGAAGGCAATCTCCGCAACGGTTTTCAGAAACCTGCGCTGGAAGTCGAACACGCTGAATTCTTCTCCGGCATTCAAGATATCGATCAGATGATACGGCACCCGGCCATATTCATGCAGATCTTTGCCGCTGCCAATATCCATCCCCCGGAAGACCTGACGCGAGTCGGCCGAGACAACCTCCCCGCCGCACTCCTCTGCAAGGGCAACGGCCAGACGCGTCTTCCCGGAAGCGGTCGGACCAAGAATGACAAGCATATCAAGCGGTGCCCCCGGCTCAGTCACTATGCAACCCCCTGTGTACCGCTTCTGCTGTTGTCCGACTCATCTCCGGGACAGTCAGAATTTCTTCCACCGTCGCCTCCTTCAGACTTCGGATGCTGCCGAAATGCTTCAAAAGATTAGAGCGACGCTTGGGGCCGATGCCCGGAATCATTTCAACCCCCGAGACAAGCCCCTCTTTCCCGCGCAGCTTCCGGTGATACCCGATTGCAAAACGGTGCGCCTCATCCCGGATAGCTGTCAGCAGAAGCAGCGGCGCAGAGTTTTGACGCAGTACGACCGGGTTCTTCCTACCGGGGATAAATACCCGTTCATCGCTTTTGAGGACTGCCTGCGCAGCAACATCGTGCCGAACGCGACTCTTGGCCAGTGACACCACATCAAAACACCCAGTCAAACCCAGTTCGGCAATAACCTCCACTACTGCATTCAACTGTCCGATACCTCCATCTACGACGACCAGATCGGGGAGAGCACTCTTTTCTCTGTTATCGACACTAAAACGACGGAGAAAAACTTCTCGCAGCATGGCAAAGTCGTCCTGTCCGTCAACAGTTTTGATGCGATAATGGCGGTAGTTGCCCCGGTCAGCCGTGCCGGACGTGAACACAACACAGCTTCCCACCGAAAAGCGGCCCTGAATGGTGGAAATGTCATAACATTCCATCCGTTGTGGAATCCGGGCCAACTGCAACCGGTCAAAAAGAGCGCTCAGCACCGCTTCAGCCGAGGCTTTCTTCTCATCACGCTCCCGACAGGCAGACAGAGCATTTTTACCGGCCAGATCAACCAATTCCCGCTTTGTGCCGCGTTGCGGAAGCATGATGGACACTTTACTCCCTTTCAGCTCGCCGAACAGCTCGGCCAACGCCGCCTTATCCTCTATATCGAGCGGAAGCAGAATTTCTTCCGGGATAAAAGCCGCATCAGTGTAATACTGCTTCAGAAACGCCGAGATAGCCGTTGCATCGTCCAGCTCCCAGGCAACGGGGAACAGGCGGCTCCCGGTAAGAACTCCTGCGCGGATAAACAGCAGGGCCAGTTCGATCCGCTTTCCGTCGCGGTAAAAGCCAACCACATCACTGTCTCCACCATGCAGCACAACTTTCTGTTTTTCGACCGTTGTCTCTATTGAGCGGAGCAGGTTTCGCCAGTGGGCCGCCTCTTCATAGAGCGTCCGCTCCGAAGCATCAATCATGCGCCGTTTGAACTCGGCCATAAGCTGCCGCCCTTTTCCTTCAAGAAAAAGCAT
>JAQUCQ010000006.1 GCA_028686145.1 Desulfuromonadaceae bacterium
TCAGGTGTGGACTACATCCTTCACTGTCCATGGCATCACAGGCAGTCCTTGATGGTTTCTGGGCCGCATGGAAACGAATCGGCATCCCTGATCGTGTTCAGACTGACAATGCCCTGTCGTTCTTCGGTAGTCGAAGGCACCCACGCGGGATGGGGCCTCTCATCAGGCTCTGCCTGCACCATGGCGTTGAACCGTGGTTCATTCCCATGGGCGAGCCATGGAGAAACGGGATGGTTGAAAACTTCAACGAGCGTTACCAGCAACGGTTTCTTGGCAAGGTTTCCATGGCCTCGGTTGCAGACCTGCACGCGGGATCACTTGCATTTGAACAGCGCCATAACAGCAGGTATCGCTACAGCAAACTCAAAGGCGACACACCTCTGAAGGCCCTTGCGGCTTCAAAGGCCAGGCTTAGGTTCCCGGAAGAGGAGAAGCCGCCCAGGCATCCACTACCAAAGCCTGAGGTCGGGAAATATCATCTTGTGCGACTTATACGCAGCGATCTGAAGCTGGATGTCTTTGGTGAACGCTTCTCGGTGCCTCCGGAAACAATGCTCGAATACGTAGTGGCTACTATCGATGTCAAAGAACAGAAACTGAAACTCTTCATGGATAAAACCCAGGTCGAGGAATTTGACTACAAAATGCGTTAAAATTGCCGAGTGTCAGCGATGTCGTGGCACAAAAATCTGTTATCGATGTCCTGGCACTCAACACCTGTGATTTAGCGGATCAGTAATTTTAAGAAGACCCTAGAAGTTTACACAAGTTTGCCAAGAAAGTTTATTTGATGAAAAACTCCAGGCGGGTCTTATTCAATACGGGCGCAATGTATGCAAGAATCGTAATTAATACGATTTTAGTGTTACTGAGTTCCCGGTATATCCTGGCAGCTCTTGGGACAGTCGATTACGGCCTCTATGCAGTAATAGGCGGTATCATGGGTTTCATGGGATTTCTAACGAGCGCTATGGCAACGAGTTCTCAGCGACACTTAACATATGAACTGGGAACGGGCAACATTCAACAACTGATGCGTGTATTTAACGTTTGCTTTGGACTGCACGCCTTATTGGCAATTATCATCATCATTTTGGGTGAAACCCTTGGGCTCTGGTTTTTAAACAGTGTTTTAAATGTTCCGGCAATGCGTCAAGACGCTGCTTTTTGGGTTTTTCAATTTACGATCATTGCGTCAGCTTGTTATGTTATGGCCGCACCTTTTCAAGCTCTTATGACTGCACACGAGCAACTAGGACTTGTTGCATTAATCGGGATTTTTAATTCGTTACTAATATTTTCCTTGGCACTGATATTGGGAATGTGTGGTGGTGACAGGCTTAAGATATATGGTTTTTTGAGTTGCGCAATTGCCATAACTATCACACTGATACAGTTTTTTTTGTCTAGGCGCCTTTATGCCGAAGCAAAACTGCACCTGAGGAACCTATACGACTCAAATATTTTTAAAGAATTAGCAAGCTTTTCCAGTTGGAACTTGTTTGGCTCGCTTGCCGTTGTTTCACGCTCTCAAGGACTTGCGTTTTTGCTGAATATATATTTTGGGCCCCTGGCAAATGCCGCATTTGGCATTGCCAATCAGGTATATGCTGCCATCAGTCAATTTACACAGGCAATACTGCAAGTGGTAAGCCCACGACTCATAAAGCACGAAGGGGCTGGGAATCGTGACCATATGATTAGCCTTGCAGTGCTTATATGCAAATATTCATTTTTCATCGGATGTATGTGGGCAATACCATTATTTGCCGAAACTCCTGAGATAATAACCTATTGGCTCAAAAACCCACCAGAAAATTCAGTCGAATTTTGTCGCATCATGATTCTGCTTTATGTCTGCGACCAACTTTCGGCAGGACTTTCCATTCCCGTTCAGGCTATTGGAAAAATTGCTCGTTTTCAAATAGTTTGCAGCTGTATTCATTTATCAACCATCCCCTTGGCAATTGTATTACTAAAAGTGCATGGTGGAGAATCTGTTGTCTTGCTAGCGTCACTTGTAACTGCCTGCATTAATATGCTTTTGCGAGGATACCTGCTTAAGGTTATTGCACAATTTTCATATAGAGGATGGTTCAAGAAGGTTGTTATACGTGGCTTTATTTCTGTTTTACCAGCTATTGGAACAATATATTTGCTCCAGTATTTCATGCAACCATCTTTTGTGCGAGTAGTTGGTGTTGTTTCCATATCCATAATTTTGAATATAATCTGTTTTTCATTGTTTGGACTCACCAATAATGAACGGGGCCATATCTTCTCGATTCTACTTTCTTTTAAATTTGTGAGGAAACGCATATGCTCGTAAAAAGACTTCTCAGTCCAATTGTTGCTGCCATTCGACGACGCACAGGCAGCATTAACACCGTAAGGTTTATTTATGGCCCGGAGGGCAAAACAACTCTTTATCCAGCGGTAGAAATTTCAACAGACTGTTTTTTTGAGGGAAATAATTTCGTACATGGTCCAACAATCTTAAGGAATACGAGTATAGGAAGTTATTCATATATTGGCGGAAATTGTAAAATTGGGAATACTAATATTGGCAGATTTTGCTCAATTGCCAGTGAGGTAGTGATAGGACTGGGCAAACATCCAACATCGGGATTTGTATCCACGCATCCAGTTTTTTATTCACCTGACAACAAAGGTTTTCCTGTTTGTTTCTCAAAACAGAAATTATTTAAGGAATTCGATGAAATCGAGATCGGAAATGATGTATGGATTGGATATCGAGCAATTATTTCAGATGGGGTAAAGATTGGTAGTGGAGCCATTATTGCTGCAGGGTCAGTTGTAACGCATGATGTGGAACCTTATTCAATTGTAGGCGGGATACCTGCACGCCACATACGCTATCGATTTGATAATGATACAATTGACGGACTTCTTAAAATGAAATGGTGGGACAAGGACATCTCCTGGATCAGGGCAAATGCAGACAAATTTAAAGATGTAAATGTTTTCACGAAAACATTCACAACCAATCAAATATGAAAACAATAAAACTTTTCTTTAGTGACTTCAGTCGCGATTTTGTGATCGAAAATGATCATTTTTATTCTTTGCTGTCTAAAAGATATAACATACTTATTGATAGCACCTCTCCAGACTACCTTATTTACTCATGCTATGGATTTGATCACCTCAAATATGATTGTGTTAAGATATTTTACACCGCAGAGAACTTACGTCCTGATTTCAATCTCTGTGATTATGCGATAGGCTTCGATTACCTCGAGTTTGGAGATCGATATATACGGTTTCCAAATTATGCTCGTTATGGTGATCAATTTGAACAGCTAGAAAATATCCGCAAGGTGACCAGCTTGACTGATAAAGACAGGTTTTGCAACTTTTTGTACTCAAACGCAGAAGCCGATCCTGCAAGAGATCAATTTTTTGAGAGGTTGTCTGAATACAAAAAAGTTGATTCAGCAGGAAGACACCGTAACAACATGGGAGCCAAGGCCGGCGACAGGTACGATACAAATTGGAGAACTTCAAAAATTGATTTCCTGAAAAAATATAAGTTTACTATAGCTTTCGAAAACTCATCATCTATCGGATATACCACAGAAAAGATTATGCATGCATTCGCGGCTGGTAGCGTGCCGATATATTGGGGCAACCCAGCTATAGCGAAAGAATTTAACAAGGACTCTTTCGTAAATTGCCACGATTTTTCTGGATTTGATCAAGTTATTAGTCACGTTATCCAGCTAGATGGAAATCTGGAACGTTACCTTGGCACACTAAATCAACCCTGTTTTATTGATGGGAAAATCCCATATGAATTATCAAGCCAATGTCTGCTTAAATTCTTTGAAGCAATATTTGACCAACCCCTTGAGTCTGCCCGTCGCAGACCTCGATATGGCACTACAATTTTTTACGAAGAAGATATGAAAATAATGAGACTTGGCCAATGTATTAAACGCCTAAAAAACAAGTTTCGAGCAATAAAAGCTACTATAAAAAAAGTCCTGCTTTCCCTTTTTAGATTTTAGCCCCCCCTTATCGCGACTGATATCAATAAATTCAGGCGTTGATTTTTGCCGTTTTATTTATAGTATAGGCACACCATGCAAACATATTCAGGAAGCTTTGCATATGCAGAACCAACCAATGTGCCGACAAATAATTTGGGAAACTTATTTTCATATGAATACTAGCCAAATCAATAAATTAACTAATCGTCTCAAGTCAGCAATTCTATACAGAACCTCGCGCTTGCCCAGTCAAATAATCGGGCTGGCAAAAGGCAACGCTGTCCGCGCTTACTGGTATAAAGATATTGCCAATTTCGGCGACATGATCACGCCCTTACTACTAGAGCATTATGGATATACTCCAATTTTCACGTCACCACCCAAGGCTGATCTTGTGTCGACCGGGAGTATTTTGGAACATTTGCCTGATAACTATTCAGGCAGAATTCTGGGGTCTGGATTTATCTACGAAGACTCTTTCATGAAATTTCCTCGAGCACAAGTTCTTTCAGTTCGCGGGGCTCTTACGCGTACACGATTGGGACCTAGACGTGAAAATGTCTGCTTGGGTGATCCGGGTCTATTGGCACCCAAGATCCTGAGAAAAAGAGAGCTAAAGAGATACCTATTAGGCGTCATTCCACATCACGCGCACAGAATGTCACCTGTAATTGCTGGGCTATCCAAAAACAATCCAACAACAGTTTCTGTTATTGATGTAACGCAACAGCCTCTGCAAGTATTTCAATTGATTGATCAGTGTGAGCACATATTGTCGTCATCTTTGCATGGTTTAATTATCGCCGACTCGCTTGGCATACCCAGTGGGTGGTTATCACCAGATCGCTTAACAGGTGGCCGATTTAAATTTGACGATTACTATTCTTCTCTAAATCTTCATGCTGGTAATCCCCATACTTTAGAATCGAGGCAGTCCCTCGACGACTTGGTCGCCCTCACATCGCTCAAGCCCGTTGAAAGCGTTCAATCGTTGCAAGATAATCTTCACAGGTTATGGTCAAATTTGGGAGATTTTTTATAATGTTTTTTGGACAGAGAATTTTGTCACTACTGTCCCGAAACACATCGGGACAACCTCTCATACCAGAAATTGACGGACTACGCTTTTTAGCCCTGATACCGGTAGTTTTTTACCACATATGGGGGAATTTTGACATATATGCCAAAGGGGCTTTTCTCACTCCGGAAGCGATAAATGGTCCCGCTGGAATATTATGTGTAGATAGCGGCAAAATGGGAGTAAAGCTGTTTTTTATCATCAGCGGCTTTATTCTTGGACTTCCCTTTGCTCGTCACCATATTCTCAAATCCAACAAAATATCTCTCAACAAGTATTTTAAGCGCCGCTTGGTGCGACTAGAGCCTCCATACATACTGAATTTAACGATTATTTTTATCATTTTACTTTGCTTAAAACCTGAGTTTCACTTTCTTGATGAAGTTAGTCATTTTCTGGCAAGTGTTTTTTATCTTCATAATATAATTTACGGGGAACAAAGTGTTATTAATGTTGTTGCTTGGTCGCTGGAAATTGAAGTTCAATTCTATATTTTAGTGCCGTTACTGTCTTTAGTTTTTTCAATTCGTTCAACTTTTGCCAGAAGAATTTTCTTGATACTGGGCATTTTATCTGCAACAGCAATAAGCAATTATTTTTCAGGTTTAGAACGTTTTGATTTAAGTATCATCAACTTCGCGCAATATTTTCTTGTTGGATTTTTGCTGGCAGATCTGTTTGTTGACACTAACGGCAAAGATTTTGCACGGCATTATTGCTATGATTTGATTATGATCGTGGCCGTATCCGGATTCTTTGCCTTAGGAGTTGTCACGCCATATCATCAATTAATTGCCCCCTGGCTCGGCTTTTTAATCGTTTTTTCAGCTTTTAGGGGGTTGTTGTCAAATTGGTTTTTTACAAACCCATGGGTATATACAATTGGTGGAATGTGTTACACGATATATCTCTATCATTTCCTTATTATCGGTTTCTTCGGTCACGGCAAACTATTCATAGCAAACTCTTTTTGGCCAAGCTTTATAGTTACCGTTACTTTTCTTCCTTTAATGATATTATTGATTTCTTCAATTGTTTTTGTGCTATTTGAAAGGCCTTTTATGAGAACTGACATATGTAAGCTTTCCAGGCAAGCAACTTAGTCAGCTTGCCCACAGTAAGCAGTGATAAGTCTGGCAAATATTATCTCGGCAATTTTGGGCCTGTTTTTCCACTGGTTGATGAAAGGTAAAGCAATATGACTGTTTTTTCGGTTGTCATGCCGGTGTTTAACAAACAACACTATATATCTCGCAGTATAGATTCGGTTTTGAATCAGACCATATCCGATATCGAACTAATAATTGTCAATGACGGATCTACTGATGAAAGTCAAATAATTATTGATAGCTATACAGACCCCAGGATTCGGGTGATTCAGCAAAGAAATTCAGGAGTAAGTGCGGCACGGAATAGGGGCATTAGCGAAGCTTGCAGTCAATGGATTGCTTTTCTTGATGCTGACGATGAATATTTGCCGACATTTTTGGAGGAGGTTATATTCTGCTCGCAAAAGTTTCCGCAAGCAGGAGCGATTTATGCTGATCCGATTTGGATGAGAGGAGATGTGCAAGTTAACTCATTTTTGCGCGCAGAATCACCCACCCTTTTGCCGGATTACTTTGAACACATTGTTTTCAACGACGGGAACGAAATTCATACTTCTTGTGTAGCGGTTAAAAAAAGTGTTTTTCATCTGGCTGGCAAGTTTCCAGTTGGAGTGAGAGTTGGAGAGGACTCCGATATGTGGATGCGCCTCGCATGGACTACGCGAATCGCTCATATTCCGAAGCCACTTTCCATTTACCACATGGACGCTGGAGATAGCAATTGGGAAGACGACATCCTTGAAGAAGCTTACTGGGTAGCGACTTATCGGACATGGCTGTTACAAAGGCGAATCCCTGCCAGCCAGGAAAGATCTACGGCTATCTATTATCAGAGATATATTTTGAGCAAAGCATTGAAACATGCACTTCTAGGCAACAAAAAGGCGGCAAGGGCCCTTATTTTTAAAACAGCAAACTGGAGTCAAGTACCTAAAAAATATGCCGTTAAGGTTTTCTTGTATGCCTTATTGCCAATCAACGAGTTTCGTTCGATCTTTTTAAATTGTAAATCCGGGTGAGATACAAGATGGAAAAGAAACGTATACTTGTTGGACATCCTTACTGGGGAAGAGGAGGCGCTGAAATTGCTGCCATGTGGATGCTCCAGGCACTTATTAGCGATTTTCATGTCGCTATTGTGACACGTGGCGGCTGGGATATTACCGAACTGAATCATGTTGCGGGAACAAATATCCCGGCGTCAGCTATTGATATTCAGCATGCTCCCTTTGCCAATTCGAAAATATTTGGCGCAGTTTTGCTTGGTTATTTTAGCCGGTTTTGTCGTAAAATAGCACCAGCGTATGATCTTTGTATCACAGCATCCCGCGTCATTGATTGGGGAGTCCCAGCTATTCATTTTCTTTCTGATGTGACTTGGAACCATGCACTGCAAAAAAAGTTTGAAAGCGCTGAATATCTTGCCCGCAAAGGATTTGTTCGAAATATTTATTGGCGTTTTGCAGATTTAATCTCTGGGGAATCTGGTCGTGAACCTGGTAAAAATGATGTATTTGTTGCCAATTCTCAATGGACGGCAAAAATATCCGAAGAGTTTTGCACCCATAAAATAAAAGTACTCTTTCCACCTGTTCCTGGCCGATTTCTCTTGCCACTTCCATGGGAGTATCGTGATAGCGCTTTTGTTTGCCTGGGGAGAATCTCTCCGGAAAAAAACATTGAGCAGCTTATTGAAATTTTAGAACGGGTTCGAGAAAAACATTCAGAAATCATTCTTCATTTGATTGGAAAGTTTAATGATGATGAATATAGCAGGAAAATTCTTGAGCTGTGCAACATAAACAAAGATTGGATAATTGTTCACAACGGGTTATATGGCAACGCAAAGGAAGAAGTACTCCATCGTTGCAGGTATGGAATAAGTGCTTGTAGTCGTGAGGCCTTCGGAATTGCCACTGCTGAAATGATCAAAGCAGGAGTTATTCCGTTTGTTCCGCTGGAAGGTGCCCAGCGAGAATTGCTGGAGGATGAGCGACTTTGCTATAAATCAGTTGCTGATGCAGAAAACAAGATTTACACTGTTATGGATTCAACAGTATATCAAACTCAACTTCACTCTAAAATGCACTATCTTGCAAAATGTTTTACTACTGATGAATTCTGCTCCAAGGTTAGATTACTTGTTCAGGATACACTTTCCTGAACAACTCGGAAACTTCTATGCGCATCTTACATATAACAAGTCTCATCAGTTTCGGTGGAATTGAAAGTTACGTCAAGGAACTTGCAATTGATCAACAGAAAATGGGACATCAAGTCGGTATTTTGATCTGCTTAAAGAGTGACTCTGAGGTTGATGAAGAAGTACAAAGACTATCTTGTGCCGGTATTTGGGTTGATTGCATTGATGCGCACTCAGGACACGACCTCAAACTCACTTTAAGGCTACCCGGTGCAATCCGCCGATTCTGTCCCGACATTATCCATCTCAGCAGCACACCACTTTTTGCCGCAATGGCATTACGCCTCTCACGGGCGCCCAAAATAGTAACTTTACATTTGATAGATGACAATTCCCTGAAGGAAAAATTCGTGAATTATATTTATTCGTCGTTTGTGGATGGAGCAATTGCCGTTTCTGATACTGTTCTGAATTTTCACAGAAACGCGTGCGGCAGGTATGCTCAGTCGAAATGGATCATGATATACAATGGAATCCGATTGGAGCGATTCATTCCTGACCGCTGCAAGAATCTTCCTCTACAAGAAGAAGAATGTATTTTGACCATGTCCTGTCGCATGGAAGCTGATAAACATGTAGACGATGCGATCCGCACTCTTGCCATTTTGCGAAGAAAGACATCAGACAGAACATTCCGGCTAAGATTACTCGGTAGCGGGTCCGCACTCCCCTCCTTGAAAAAGCTGGCCTTTGAGCAAGGTGTTGCAGATTTTGTAGATTTTCTCGGGTATCAAATCGATGTTCATCCCTTTCTCTTGAGATCTCATGGACATTTAGTTCTCTCTGACAGAGAAACCTTTTCGATTGCTGCCCTTGAAGCGATGGCATGCGCTCTCCCCATTTTTAGTTTTCCTGTACCAGGAGGGTTTCACGAACTCCATAGACCAGGCATCAGTGGACTAGTTTCAGCGACGCGCACGCCAGAAGCGCTCGCCACGTCCATTCTTGAAGGTTTTAGCAAGCCTGAGGCGTGGAAAAGGTGGAGCCAGCAATCTAAATCCATCGCAAATACTTTTTCCATTGAAGTCATGGCAGCCAAAACCGATCACTTCTATCAGTCTATCCTACCGTGCTGACAGCTTGGATTGTTATATTTATCGCTAAATGATTTTTGGCATGCAAATCAAAGGACTGTTGCTAAATGAACACGAAGTTAACTTCAACAACAACTCTATCACTAAAACATGATGCTCACCTGGCTTGTGGGATTGAACGGTCCAAGGGCTTCAACTCTCTTTGGGCATATATGGGTGCCGCAATTGTGATATTTTATTTACTACGCGGGTCTGTTTTCTTCCTATGGGCAGGCTCAGCCCAGCCATTGCTAACATATGGTGGCCAGGCACTGTTGTTACTTGCAGCTGCCCTTGTTTTATTGTTCAAGACTTCGCGCCTACCCTCGGTCCCGGCGTTCTTTTTTATTGTATTCACACTGTTAAGTGCAATGTGCGCCGAATTATTCTATCAATCACTGGCAAAGTGGGCTGGGTGGGTAATATTGTTCATCACGATGGGACCTGTAATAACGAGTCCTACAGCCTGTTGGCTACGGGAATCGTCCTGGCGTGCATTTAGAGCCGGCTTTATTACTATCAGCATCGCGTCTTTGGCGTGGAGCCTGTTGGGGCTGCCCAGCTATTGGCGAGGCAGCTTTACGGGTGTCACCACCTACAGCATGTTACTTGCACCAATGGCTGCAATATCAGTTTTGATATGTGCAAACTATGCAATTACGAGACGTTCTCTTTTATTCGCATGTTTATCAATTGCATCCCTCTTCCCCTGCCTCCTTGCGGGATCTCGCGCTGCCCTTTTGGCTCTTGCCGTTGCCTTCATAGTACTTATTGGAATTTTATCGTACAGAAAAAGCAGTGCCTCAATTATTGTTTTGATGGCAATGTTACTTCTTGCAGGTTTTACTGTATTCGAATTTTCCGATGACCTATCAATCGATAATAACACCTATACGAATACAATAATTCAAAAGGGTCTGACAAATACAAGAGAAAAATTGTGGAAAGCCAGGTGGCAGGAGTTCAATGAAAATGTTTTCGTCGGTGTTGGCATCGGTATGGGCAAAGGCGAGGAAGAGGCCGGGGTTCAGAAAGATGCATCTGGCAACATAAATGTTGAACCTGGGTCATCATATCTTGCGTTACTCTCAATGACAGGTATTTTGGGCTCATTTGGTTTTCTATTGGTAATTGTTGCCCTTTTACGCATCGTTTTCTTTCTTGGTTCGACTAGTTTTCAAGATATTTATCTGACCGAAGCATTTGTTGTTTTGATATTTTTGCTTATTAACATGGTTGCCGAGGGGTGGATCTTGGCGGTAGGTAGCCCTTTCTGTCTTCTGTTTTGGCTCAACCTCGGCCGAATTTGGGATCTGGCAAAGCAAAAAGCATATTATGCAAGAAGGGGCAACGTGAAGGTAGCGCCATCATGTTAAGTTTTGCAATTCCATTGGCACATGTTGGCCCTTATCATCATGCACGCTTAGAGGCACTCAGTAAAATATGCCAAGTCAGCGTTTTCGCCTATGGGGATATGCAAGGTGTAGCTTATGACGAATTTTCAGGAGTACGATCCTACCGATATTTTTCTGCAGGTGACAGCAACCACAACGATTGCTTTTCTTCAACTATTGAGTTTTTAACTGTTACGAAACCGGATGTGATTGCTCTTCCAGGATGGGCGGACAGACCATCTTTATCGGGTTTACGGTGGGCTCTTCACAACAACACACCAGCCATTGTATTTTCTGATTCACAAGAAAGTGATTGCAATAGGTTTTTCTGGAAAGAACGGCTGAAATATCGAATTGTTCGTATATTCTCTGCTGCACTGGTCGCAGGAAAAAGTCATGCTCACTATGTAACTAAACTTGGAATAAACCCAAACAATATACGCACAGGTGTTGATGTCGTTGACAATTTATATTTTCAATCCGGTGCAGAAAATGCCAGAGCAGACCGTGAAAATATGCGCAACAAATTTGGCCTCCCAAAAAAATATTTCCTTGCATCAAACCGTTTTCTTGCCGGAAAGAATGTTCTTGGTATTGTTGAAGCTTATGACCGATTCCTCAAAGCAGGCGCCCCCGATGATTGGGGGTTGGTTCTCTTGGGAGATGGCCAGGAATTAGATTTTATTAAATCCACTTGCAACAACTTAGGTATCCAGGACAACGTCCTTCTGCTTGGCCGGAAACCATATGCAGAGCTGCCCATCTTTTATGGACTCGCCGGGGCATTTGTGCATGCCAGTTTTTCTGAAACTTGGGGTCTGGTCATTAACGAAGCCATGGCGGCAGGATTGCCAGTTTTGGTTTCGAGTCCCAGCGGCTGCGCTCCTGAATTAGTCAAAAACGGGATTAACGGTTACACCTTTAACCCTTACGATGTAGCAGAGCTTGCAAATCATATGATTAAATTTGCGATTGGCGAATATAACCTAAATTCTATGGGGCAAGCAAGTTTGCATATAATCTCACAATGGACACCGGAAGTATTTGCAAAAAACCTTGTTGCGGTAGCGGAAATGGCCTTAGCCTCCCCACTCCCCCACGCAAACATATTTGATAAAGTTTTACTCTGGGGGCTCTCAAGATGACTTCCTCCCCCTACCTTAGTACAGCTTCACACATGTCTTTTGCACATGTTATCCCATACTTAGGACGGAACTTTGGTGGCCAGGTAATGGCCATGGCATCCATGGTAAACGGGATTGCAGCAGAAGGTTATCCTGTTAGTATATTTTCGACTCAAAAAACGGGGGACGGAGAAGCGATCCATCTTCCTCCCGAGGCGGCTATCACCCTTTCAAGGGATGCAGCATGGGGCAGCTTTCGGCATTCTGAGAGTTTATGGTCCGCCATGGATAACGCTGCCTTTTCGCTCATTCACTCTCATGGTTTGTGGACAGATGTACATCGTCTCGCAGCAAAAATAGCTGCACGCAAAACAATCCCTCATTTGTTGGGTCCTTGCGGTATGTTGGAACCCAATGCTCTCCGGCGATCTTGGTGGAAAAAGCAGTTTGCATTATTTTTGTTTCAACAGAATGCACTCAAAAACGCTACCTGCTTACTCGCCAATTCTACTAAGGAATATGAGGATATCCGCGAGTTTGGGTTAACCAACCCAATAGCAATACTACCAAACCCTATTCCTGGCCCGGACTCTGTTACACCCGTATCTGCGAAAGAGATGTATCAAAAGTACTCTTTTTGGAAAAAGAAAAAAACCATTTTATTTCTCGGACGAATTCACCCTGTCAAAGGGCTTAACCGTTTGGTCAAAGCCTGGTCACAACTGCAGTCTTTCCACGATGAGTGGCAGCTAGTGTTAGCTGGGCCCGATGAGGGTGGACACAAGGCAACTATCAAAACGCTTGTCAATAATTTAAATTGTGGAGACTCGATTCACTTTCTAAACTCACTAGATGATCAATGGAAGTGGACTGCGCTTCACTTGGCAGACCTGTTCGTTATGCCAAGTGATTTTGAAAACTTTGGAATATCAATTGCTGAGGCGATGCTGGCAGGTAAGCCGGTGATTACAACCATCGGAACTCCTTGGCAAATTCTGGCTGAACAGCAAGCGGGTTGGTGGGTCAAGTTTCACCCCGAAGCTTTGACGAAAGCTTTGACTGAAGCAATGAGTTTGCCCGCGGAAGTCCGGCATGAAATGGGAGAACGTGCGAAGTCGATTGCATTACAGTTCAGCCCAACCAAAGTTTCATTACAGTTGATATTTCTTTACAAATGGCTACTGAATCTTGGAGACCGCCCTGATTTCGTAAGGGAAGGTTAATAATTGACTTTACAGCAATGGATTAAAACCGTGAAAGTTGACTTTTCGAAATTTGACAACCTCTGGTATAAGCCCGGTCGCAGCATCATGATGCAAGTGCTGTGGTACTTCATCAATGTACTCTTTCTAAAGAACCCTCTCAACCCCTCTTCGGGACTGAAGGTTATGTTTTTGCGGATTTTTGGTGCTCAAATTGGCAAATGCGTGGTGATCAAACCGTCTATTAGCGTCAAATATCCGTGGAACCTTAAAGTTGGAGACTATAGTTGGATCGGCGAATATGCATGGTTCGATTCTTTGGATACAATAAAAATCGGCTGCAACTGCTGCATCTCCCAAGGTGCCTACTTTTGCACCGGCAACCATGACTGGACTGACCCTGCCTTTGGCCTGATCGTTAAGCCAATTATCGTTGAAGACGGTGGATGGGTGGGTGCAAGGGCTACGGTTCTTCCTGGCGTAACCATAGGCACGCACTCCATTATTACCGCTGGATCTGTAGTATCCAAAGATACTGAGCCTTACATGATTTACTCTGGGAATCCTCTAGTTCTCGTCAAAAAACGCGTCATTTGTACCAGGAGGTAGTTTTTACAACTCTCATTTCACATCATTAACCTTCACAATCAGACTGTTCTGCAGCTTTTTTAGTTTCAAGTGTTGGGAGCTTCCTTCCATCCATGAATAGTTAGCTGTCCTTCAGTTTTTCAGGATTATTGTAATTATCAAGCTCGTATCAACAACTTAGCACACTTTTCTGTGTACTGTTCTTGTCATGACCCATTTTTATCATGCCATTTGTTGCGGTTAACAAGACATAGGTATGAATAAGATCGCTGCTTGGAGTTAACATAGAAATGCCCCACAAAAATATTGGATTTCTTAAGTATCGTCCCGAAATTGATGGACTGCGTGCTATAGCAGTTCTGTCTGTTTATATTTTTCACCTTAACCACAAGTGGCTTCCCGGTGGATTTGTTGGTGTTGACATTTTTTTTGTTATTTCAGGCTATCTCATAACATCAATTTTGTATAACGCTTGTGAAACCAGCCAATTTAGTCTCATTCGTTTTTATCAACGCCGAATAGCTCGAATTTTCCCGGCATTATTAACTGTTGCCTTATTTACCATAGTTGGAGCTATGTTTGTCTATACTCCTCAGGATCTTGCCTCGGCCGGCGCTAATCTTGTTGCTGCTACACTTTCTCTTGCCAACATGAAATACATGTTGCAAGGAAATTACTTTACTATATCCCCAGATGCACAACCATTTCTTCATTACTGGTCCCTTTCTGTGGAAGAGCAATTTTACTTATTCTTCCCGGTTTTTTTATTATTGAGCTTTCGGTATGCACGTAGTCATCTAAAACTTATTTTGGCCGTAGTAGGGGTAGGGAGTCTTATCGCATGCATACTTGTGACTCAAACTAAGCCTATTTGGGCTTTCTATTTACTTCCGACCCGCGCATGGGAACTTTGTTCAGGTTGCATTTTGGCCGTAATCCCTTTCTCAACTACAAATCGGCATGCAACTTTGATATCTCGTTGCGTCCCTGCTGTGGGCTTATTTCTGATAGGTTATTCCCTTCTCTTGCTTCACGAAGGGCCCAATTTCCCCGGTTGGCAAGCTGTAATTCCAGTCGCCGGCGCAGTCGCTATTATTATGCCTCGTGCCAATAGCTACCACGGAATAATCGACAAATGGTTATCAATCCCCATAATGGTTAAAATAGGGAAGATGTCCTATTCCCTTTATCTTTGGCACTGGCCGGTCTTTTCTCTTATTGATTATCGATTCTATCTCTTGTCGAATGAGATGCGTTTATTGCTTAAAATTAGCCTGAGTATACTACTTACAATTCTTACCGTTCACCTTATCGAGAACCCGTCGCGAGCCTTCCTCAACCGGCCTAAGAATTGTCGCCTCACATATGCAGCATTGATTGCAGTCTTTGCTCTCTGCCTCCCCTTAGGGTTCACCATCAGGCATAACAACTATGTAAATGCCGAATTTGCCGACGTGGTCAAAGGCGGGTTGGTATTTTCCGTGGAACCTGGCATATCATCTGTTGTCCTCATGGGAGACAGCAACGGCTCTATGTATGGCAAAGTATTAAAGGAAATCTGCTCTGATTTGGGATATAAACTAACTGTAATCAGCGTCGCCGCTGGAGACCCACTTCCTTCTCGGAAAATAGAAGGGGATAACCTTTGGCAATGTTCTTTAAAAGTAATTCGCAAAGTTAAGCCGGACTTCCTTGTCCTCGCTAACCACTGGAGCAGCAAACTCGACAACGACCCTGACCGGGTGATGGTGGCTCTGGATAAACTCAGTCCATATGTTGGGCATATCATCATACTTAATCAGCCACCGACTCTTCCGAGTAACGCTACGCGAGTCGCAATCCGCGATGGTGCCCGGCCTCCATTTTGGGAATCGGCTAAAACACGGTCCTTGCGACATAAAGCCAATCTATTTCTTGCAAGTTTGCAGTCCGCCAAAACGTCCGTTATCGATATTTCAAGATATTTCCAATCGGAAAGTGGTGAAGTGTTCTATCTTGATGAACAAGGTCGCCAACTTTTTCAAGATTCAACACACCTGTCTGGATATGGTGCGGAAAAGATCCGCGAGACCCTAGAAAAGGCCCTTAACCAGTCGTGAGCATGAATTTGGTCTTATCACTTTTTTATACAGAGAAATTAATCTGTATGGAGCAAGGATGATTGATCCAACTACAAAGTTTCGGAATCAACGAAGAATGATTCGTAAAAGGTCAACAAAATTTCTTGGCACGTAACAGACACTTACCTGCTCGCATTGTTCAAAAGGTTTTCACATACAATTATGATTTCCATCATCACGCCCAGCTATAACGCCGCCACTACCTTGGCCGACAATCTCACATCTATTGGCAACCAGACTTTTAGAAAGGGAAAAAGTGGGATCACCACTTACGGAGCCTGTTCCGCTGTTGAGCATTTACTGATCGACGGACGTTCGACAGACGACACCCTGGTAATAGCTAAACAGCATGGCTCCCACTTGGCCAAAATAGTCTCCGAATCTGATAGAGGCATCTATGACGCCATGAACAAGGGATTGAAATTAGCCACGGGGGACATTATCGGCATCCTCAATGCTGATGACATCTATGCTGACGATCAAGTTTTGCAACGTGTTGCCACAGTGTTTAAAAATCCAGAGGTTGAAGCATGTTATGGAGATTTGTTATATATAAAAGAAAGATACGAGAAGAACGAGATACCAGGAGGATCATTAACAGCTCAGAATTTAGAACAACAATCCGAAAACTTTCACGTTGTTCGTTACTGGAAATCCGGACCTTTTCATTTAAACAAATTTCAATGGGGTTGGATGCCACCTCATCCAACATTCTTTGTTAGGCGGTCAGTGTACGAAAAATATGGGTTCTTTAATCTTGCCCTTGGTTCAGCAGCTGACTACGAATTGATGCTCCGCTTCCTGCTTAAGAATAGAATAAAGGTCTTTTATATCCCCGAAGTCCTGGTTAAAATGCGGGTCGGAGGAGTTAGCAATGCAACGCTTAAAAACCGACTAAAAGCAAACCAACTGGACCGAAAAGCTTGGGAAATTAATGGGCTTAGGGCTTATCCATGGACATTTTTGATGAAGCCTCTCAGGAAAATTCCACAGTGGTGGCAGCGTCCTCGACATAATTTGTTTTAAGTTCTTTATTTGCAGTTGAAATCCCGCCAATTTCAAATATCTCTTTACAACGAAAGGTTTTCCAATGTCACAAAAAGTTGCTCTCATCACCGGCATAACCGGTCAGGATGGTTCTTATTTAGCTGAATTCCTTTTAAAAAAAGGCTACATCGTCCACGGCATGAAACGCCGCTCGTCGCTCTTCAACACCGACCGCATCGACCACCTCTACCAGGACCCGCATGTGGAAAACCGCAATTTCATCCTCCACTACGGCGACCTCACCGACTCCACCAACCTGATCCGCATCATCCAGCAGGTGCAGCCGGACGAAATCTACAACCTGGCGGCCATGTCTCACGTGGCGGTATCCTTCGAGACCCCGGAATACACCGCCAACGCCGACGGGGTCGGCACGCTGCGCATTCTCGAAGCGATCCGCATCCTCGGCCTGGAAAAGAAAACCCGCTTCTACCAAGCCTCCACATCCGAACTCTACGGCCTGGTCCAGGAAGTACCGCAGAAGGAAACCACTCCCTTCTACCCCCGTTCGCCCTATGCGGTGGCCAAGATGTACGGCTTCTGGATCACCGTCAACTACCGTGAGGCCTATGGCATCTATGCCTGCAACGGGATACTCTTCAACCACGAATCCCCGCTGCGCGGCGAAACTTTCGTCACCCGCAAGATCACCCGCGCCATCGCCCGCATCGCCCTCGGCCTGCAGGACTGCCTCTACCTGGGCAACATGAACGCCCTGCGCGACTGGGGCCATGCCCGCGACTACGTGGAAATGCAGTGGTTGATGCTGCAGCAGGAAAAGCCGGAAGATTTCGTCATCGCCACCGGGGTGCAGTACTCCGTCCGCGCCTTCGTCGACGCCGCCACAGCCGAACTGGGCATCAAACTCCGCTGGGAAGGGGAAGGCATAGATGAGGTGGGGATTATCGCCGACCTCAGTCAACTCAAAACTGAAAACTCAAAACTCAAAACCGGTGACATCGTCACCAGAGTCGATCCCCGCTACTTCCGCCCCACCGAAGTGGAAACCCTGCTCGGCGACCCCACCAAGGCCAAGGAAAAACTCGGCTGGACACCGAAGACGACCTTTCAGGAACTGGTAAGCGAAATGGTGCGCGGAGACCTGGAAGAGGCCAAGCGGGATGAGCTCTGTCGGAGCCATGGTTTCAACACATTTAATTATCATGAGTAATCCGTGAAGAGTGAGGAGTGAGGGGTTAGGGGTGAGGAGGCTGCGTGCAAGGAAAACGTAAGCATCATGAGCTGCTGGTATGGCAGGAAAGCATGACTTTGGCCCGTGATGTCTATAGTGCTACAGCTGATTTTCCCGGTCATGAAATCTACGGTCTTACCAGTCAGATTCGACGAGCAGCGGTTTCCATCCCTAGTAATATCGCTGAGGGTGCAGGTCGGACCGGACCCCGTGAGTTTTATAAGTTTTTGAGCATTGCCCGCGGCTCGCTATGTGAGTTAGAGACACAGCTGATCTTAGCCAATGATCTCGGATATTTTACCGAATGTTCAAGCCTTTTTGATCGCATAGAGCGAATTTTCGGTCTGCTTGGTGGATTGATGAAATCTGTCGCTGCCTCAAAATGATTCACAATTCGCCTCACTCCTTACCCCTCACTCCTCACCTAACAAACTGAGGTTATTATGCATCTAAACTCCAAAATCTACATCGCTGGCCACCGTGGCCTGGTCGGCTCCGCGCTGGTTCGTGAACTGAGCAACCGAGGCTACACCAACCTGATCACCCGTACCCATGCCGAGCTGGAACTGACTGACCCTGTGGCAGTTGCCGCGTTCTTCGACCAGGAAAAACCGGAGTACGTGTTCCTTGCCGCGGCCAAGGTGGGTGGCATTGTCGCCAACAACACCTACCGCGCCGAGTTCATTTACCAGAACCTGACGATCCAGAACAACATCATCCACCAGAGTTATCTGCATGGGGTGAAGAAGCTGCTGTTTCTCGGCAGTACCTGTATCTACCCCCGGGCCTGTCCTCAGCCGATGAAGGAGGACTACCTCCTCACCAGCGAACTGGAGTACACCAACGAGCCCTATGCCATCGCCAAGATCGCCGGCATCAAGATGTGCGAGAGCTACAACCTGCAGTACGGCACCAATTACATCTCGGTCATGCCCACCAACCTCTATGGGCCGGGCGACAATTTCGATCTGGAGAAATCCCACGTGCTGCCCGCCATGGTGCGCAAGATGCATCTGGCCAAGCTGCTGGAGGCCGGTGATATGGGGGCGGTGCTGAAGGATCTGCAGGTAGCCACCGAAGAAGAGGCTCGAGCGATCCTTGACAAGTTCGGCGTATCGGCCGAGAGCGTCCAGATCTGGGGCACCGGCAAACCCCGCCGGGAATTCCTCTGGAGCGAGGACATGGCCGCAGCCTGCGTCTACCTGATGGAAAACCGCGACTTCACCGACACCTACACCCCCGGCGCCACGGAAATCCGCAACTCGCACATCAACATCGGCACCGGCGAGGACATCAGCATCGCCGAACTGGCGGAGCTGGTCCGCAGCATCGTCGGTTTCGGCGGCACGCTGGTTTTCGACGACCGAAAACCGGACGGCACGCTCAAAAAGTTGACCGATGTCTCCAAGCTGCACGCCCTCGGCTGGAAACATCAGGTGACCCTGGAGGATGGGGTGGAGAGGATCTATGGCTGGTACTTGGAGAATACGGAGGCGAGAAGGTAGGGTTTGCATCGTTTGACTGGTTGGACTGGTTAGACTGGTTCAGGCAGTTAACAAATTAAACTAGTAAAACTAGTCGAACAAGTAAAACAAGCTTTTTCACCAAAATAATTCTTTATCGAACGAGAGTGAAAAAATGAATCCTCTTACCTGTTTCAAAGCATACGACATCCGCGGCAAGCTCGGCGACGAGTTGAACGAAGAGATTGCCTACCGCATCGGCCGGGCCTACGGCGAATTCCTGAAACCACGGAAGGTGGCGGTTGGCGGCGACGTACGCCTGAGCAGCGAGGCACTGAAAGCAGCACTGGCCGAAGGCCTGCTGGATGCGGGGGCCGATGTGGTCGATCTCGGTATGACCGGTACCGAAGAAGTCTATTTTGCCGCGTTCCATCTGGATGTGGACGGTGGCATCGAAGTGACGGCCAGCCACAACCCGGCTGACTATAACGGTATGAAGCTGGTGCGGGGCGGGGCACAGCCGATCAGCGGCGATACCGGGCTGAAAGAGATCCAGCGATTGACAGAAGAAAACAATTTCCCGCCGGTGACCCGGCGTGGCAGCCTTACCAGGGTGAACATCCTTGCCGACTATATCGACCATCTGCTCGGCTATGTGGACCTGCAGTGCCTCCGTCCGTTGAAGCTGGTAGTCAATGCAGGCAACGGTGCAGCCGGCCACGTGATCGATGCTCTGGAAAAACGGCTGACCGAAGCGGGCGCGCCGATCCAATTTATCAAGATCCACCACCAACCGGACGGCACCTTCCCCAACGGCATCCCCAACCCGCTGTTGCCGGAATGCCGGGACGCCACTGCCGAGGCGGTGCGCGAGCACGGTGCCGATGCTGGCATCGCCTGGGACGGGGATTTCGACCGTTGCTTCCTGTTTGACGACCGTGGCGAATTCATCGAAGGCTACTACATCGTCGGTCTGTTGGCCGAGGCTTTTCTGCTGAAGCATCCGGGGCAAAAGATCATCCACGATCCGCGTCTCACCTGGAACACGGTGGACATGGTGACCGCCGCCGGCGGCATTCCGGTGCAGAGCAAGACCGGCCATGCCTTCATCAAGGAGCGGATGCGTGCCGAGGACGCCATCTACGGTGGCGAGATGAGCGCCCACCACTACTTCCGCGATTTTGCCTACTGCGACAGCGGCATGATTCCCTGGCTGCTGGTGGTGGAGCTGATGAGCCGTCGCCAGGCGTCCCTGTCATCGCTGGTAATCGAACGGATGGCCCTGTTTCCCTCGCCCGGCGAGATCAACTCCATCGTCGCCGATCCGCGCGCCGTGCTGCAGCGGGTGGAAGAGCATTTCGCCGACATGGACGCCGATATCGACCGCACTGACGGCCTCAGTATGGCCTTTGACCAGTGGCGGTTCAACCTGCGCATGTCCAATACCGAGCCGGTGATCCGGCTAAACGTGGAGTCACGCGGGGATGCCGAGTTGGTCACGGGGAAAACGGAGTTGCTGCTTGATTTGATACGAAGCTGACCGGCAGGGTAGAGTTGCAACGCTGCATGTAAACGCTGAAATATGGAGTAGGGGGGCAGGCAAAAAAACTGGGGTACGGGGTAAAGAATCGGGGTACGGATTAAGAAGCGAGGATAGAGAAAACTGTTTTTAGTTATTGGTTGAACTGGTTTGTTTCGTTGCAGGAATACGAAAAAGCCGAGATGCAATTTTGAATTGAGAGACATTATATGAAAATACTTGTTGTTGGTGGAGCCGGCTACATTGGCTCCCACATTTCGACAGGCAATTTTGAGTGTTGAGTTTTGAATTTTGAGTTATAAATCATGAGTTGAAGGACTTTTTATGAACATTTTGGTGGTAGGTGGTGCTGGTTACATCGGTTCTCATATGGTCCAGGAATTAATCTCTGAAGGTTTCGACCCTTTGGTTTTCGACAACCTCTCCACCGGCCACAGTTGGTCAGTGCCGGAAGGCCGCCTGCTACAGGGTGATCTTGCCGACAGAAGAAAGCTGCGCGAAGTTTTTGCCACTCACTCCTTTGATGCCGTAATGCACTTCGCCTCTTTCATCCAGGTGGGCGAGTCGGTCCAGGAACCGCTCAAGTACTACCAGAATAACGTGGCAAACACCCTGAACCTGCTGGAAGCCATGCGCGATGCAGAAGTAAAACGCTTCGTTTTCTCCTCTACCGCCGCGGTCTACGGTACCCCTGACTCAGTCCCGATCAGCGAAGACTCACCCCTTCACCCGGAAAACCCCTACGGCCACTCGAAGTTGATGATTGAACAGGTACTGGCCGACTGCGAAAAGGCCTGGGGCCTCCGCTCCGCCCGGCTCCGCTACTTCAATGCTGCCGGTGCCCATCCTGATGAAGCAATCGGCGAGGCCCACAACCCGGAATCCCATCTCATCCCAATCATCCTCCAGGTTGCCCTTGGCCAACGGGAATTCATCACCGTCAACGGCGACGACTACCCCACACCGGACGGCACCTGCATCCGCGATTATATCCACGTCTGCGACCTGGCCTCGGCCCATACCCTGGCGCTGCGCTCCTTGCTGAATGGCAGCGAAAGTATGGTCTTCAACCTGGGCAACGGCACTGGCTACTCCATCCAGGAAGTGATTGAAGTCTGCCGGGAAGTCACCGGACACCCGATCCCGGTCAAGATCGGTACCCGTCGGGCAGGTGACCCCGCAACCCTGGTTGCCTCGTCGGAAAAGATCACCAGGGAACTGGGGTGGAAACCGCGCTATGCTGATCTGCGGACGATTGTCGAGACGGCTTGGAGCTGGCATAAAGGCGGTGAACGGTGATGAGAGAACAGTGAACCGTGAAAAGTGAACAGTGAACCGTGAAAAGTGAACAGTGAACGGTGATGAGTGATCAGTGAACCGTGAAAAGTGAGCTGGGTATGGGAGCATCTATTGTCTGAGAAGATAGCGGACCATCGTGACTTGAAGGTTTGGCAGGATTCAATAGAAATTGTCTGCCGTATGTATGACCTGACGAAGGCTTTTCCTCAAACCGAACAATATGGCTTGGTGAGTCAGATGAGGCGTGCTGCCGTCTCGATTCCCAGTAATATTGCAGAAGGTGCTGCTAGAGCTTCAACACGGGAGTTCATTCAGTTCCTGCGAATTTCTCTTGGTTCCCTTGCCGAATTGGAGACTCAAATTATCATTTCGGAAAGGCTTGGTTTCGTTACTCACGACAAGGAACTTTACAACTCTCTTGTTACATTGCGGAAAATGCTAAGCGGCCTGATCGCCAAACTCAAAAAGTCACTATAATCCGAATCACAATTCACCATTCACCATTGCTTTAACTGTTAACAGTTGACAATTCACCATTCACCGTTGCCTTAAACTATTCACTGTTCACTATTAACTCTTCACTGTTCGACGCAAGGAGAACCATCATGAAAATAATCCTTCCGGTTGCCGGTAAAGGCACCCGCCTCCGTCCTCACACCCACACCAAAGCCAAGTCCCTGGTCCATGTGGGGGGCAAGACGGTGCTGGAGCATATCATCACCCGCCTGGCAGAGCTGGAGGCCGACGAATACATTTTCATCACCGATGAGAACGGCGGCCAGATCAAGGATTTCATGGACTCCCGTTTCCCGACCCTTCCTTGCCAGTACATCATTCAGCAGGAGCGCAAGGGACCGGCTCACGCAGTCTATCTGGCTGCCCCGCGCATTGCCGCGGGTGACGACCTGTTGGTTGTATTCAACGACACCATCTTCGTGGCCGACCTGAGCCTGATTCCCCGGCTATGCTCCGACAGCGACGGTCTGATCTACTCCAAGGAGGTCGAGGACTACCAGCGCTTCGGCGTCAATGTTGTTGACGGCGGCTACATCGTCAACATGGTGGAAAAGCCCGACACCCCCGTATCACGACTGGCCCAGGTGGGATTGTATTACCTGAAGGATGGCCCGGACTTCATGCGCTACCTGTCGGACACCATCGCCGCCGGCGACACGGTCAAGGGCGAATACTACCTGCCGTCGGTGTTCATGCGCATGATCGGTGACGGTCGCAAGTTCAAGGCTCCGGAGATTGACGCCTGGCTCGACTGCGGCAAACCGGAAACCCTGCTGGAGACCAATCGCTACCTGCTGCGCGGAAGGCATCATCTCCACGGCGAGATCATCAACTCGGTGCTCATCGAGCCGGTTCACGTGGCAGAGGGTGCTGTAGTGCGTGACAGCATACTTGGTCCGTACGTCTCGGTGGCGGCCGGGAGCGTGATCCGCCAGAGCATCATCAGCGATTCCATCATCAACGGTGACACCGAGGTCAGTAACATGGTCCTCCAGAACTCTATCCTCGGTGACTCGGTCACTCTGACCGGATCGCCACGGAAAATGAACATTGGCGACCACTCGCTTATAGAAATGCAGGGGTAGAAAAGCGGATTACGGATTAATATAGCGGATTACGGATTACGGTTTTAGGAATGAGGAACGAAGGACCGAGGATCGGGGATCGAGAAAACGATTTTAGTTTTTGGTTTTTGGTTGAAAGTTAAATCCTGGGCACTCAGGGGACCGGTTGACTTTTTGTAAGGATTAGCGGGGGACAGGCACTTTTTCATATGGGTGCCTGTCCCCTTTCTGCATTCGGGCATGGCGCGGCAACCGGCAGGGCTGCGGCGGAGAGCAGCTCGCGGACTCCCTGCCGCGTTAGCCGCCAAAGACATAGTTCTTGGGCACCACGGTAATTCCGTCGGTAACCTTGAAGCCCCGCGCAATGTCTTCTTCGGCGGAGTAGCCGATGCGGCTGTGGGGCGGGACGAGCACGTTCTTGTCGATGATGGCCCGCTGGACTTTGGCCCCTTCGCCGATGACTACGTCGGCAAAGATGACACTGTCCCGGACCTGGGCGTTCTTTTCCACCCGCACCATCTGGCTCAGCACCGAGTTGCTTATCTCGGCCTGGGTGACGACACAGCCGCCGCTGACGATGGCATTGTCCAGCAGGGACTGTCGCATCACCCATTTTGCCGGCGGCATGAAGTCGGGGGAGGTCTTGACGGGCCACAGCGGGTTGTAGAGGTTGATCTCCGGCTCGATGCTCACCAGGTCCATGGTGGCCTCCCAGTACGACTTTATTGTGCCCACATCGCGCCAGTAGACGTGCGCCTCGCCGGGGATCCTGTTTTCCGCGAAATCATAGGCGAACATCCGCAGCCCCTGTTTCAGCATGAACGGTATGACGTCCTTGCCGAAGTCATGGCTCGATTGCAGAAACTTCGCATCCTCGCTGATTGCCTCGATCAACTGCGGTATATCGGCAAGGTAATTCCCCATTGAGGTTAGACAGAACCCGGGCCGTCCCGGGATCTCCCGTGGCTGGTGTTGCGGTTTCTCCTGAAACCCGATCACCCTGCCCGTATCATCCACCTCGATGATGCCGAAACGGCCGGCCTGCTCGACCGGCACCGCCATGGACGAGATCGTGAAATCGGCGCCCTTGTCCAGGTGGAAGCGGTCCAACTGGCTGGCATCCATCTTGAAGACATGGTCCCCGGAAAAGATCGCCACTCGCCTGAACAGGGGATTGTCCCGGAAGATATTGAGATTCTGGTAGACGGCGTCGGCCGTGCTTTTATACCATTCTTCACCCATGCGCTTCTGCGCCGGGATGCACTGGACATAGTAATTGTACACCGGCGCCGAGGGCCACAGGGTGCTGACGTGATTGATCAGCGGCTGCGACAGGGTCTGCACCAGGATCTTGATGTCCCGGATGCCGGAATTGATTAAATTGTTGAGCACAAAATCAATGATGCGGTACTTGCCGCCGAACGGAACCGCCGGCTTGGCCCGCACCGCGGTCAGTGGTTTCAAACGTTCTCCGGCGCCGCCCGCCAGAATAATCCCCATGACATCGTTCATGACCTAACCTCCTTGTGTGCATACCTCGCTGAAACAGCTGGACGAGAACAGCATGGCTTTTTTCCCCTGTTTCTTGCAAGGGAAATTTTTATCACTTTTAGGCCACTGGCGGAGAAGGGGGGGGGCAAGGCTAGAAACCGGATTACGGATTACGGGGCAGGAAAACCGGGGTACGGATTAAGAACGCGGATTACGGATTACGGGGTACGGATTTAGGAACGAGGATCGAGGATCGAGGATCGAGGATCGAGGAAAAGCAGTGAACGGTGAATGGTGAAGACGTTTTTGTGGCGGCATGCAGGGGCGAAGAGCTTTACCGTAGAACTCCCGAGCTGCAAAAACTAGTGTAACACCTGACAAATCAACTATGTCCACTGATGGGTAAAGATACTGTTTACGCTGCTTTTGTCCTGCTTCGTTCGGCGAGCATGGCTTCAATGCTGAGATGATAATCGAGATCAGGCCATTCAATACCTGATCCGCGACAAATAAAGGAGTAGTTGCTCAACTGATTCAAGGACGCCTTGCGCAACTCCGGATACCAATCCATTGGTGTTGATATGATACGACCGTCCTCCAGTTCTACATGGAGATACTTGTCGTCGAAATGGACCGATTTACCCTTGAAAGAAGTCATCCCATTTCCTTTCGAATTGCGACCTGTGCTCCTTGACGATGCCCAGGACTTTCTTCGCATCAGGCGGTTTGAGAAAATTTACGCGAAATGTTAGCGTAGACAGGTCAATTGTAGCATAGTCATCCCCCTTCACCACATGAATGTGTTTGGGCAGATGTTCGTTCGCATAAAAGAAAAACTTGAATCCGTCCTGACAAAGCAACGTTGGGGACATGATTTTTACCGTTTGATTCGCGTTTGAACGTATTTTATCGCAGAGTAGTGAAATGTCGGATTAATGTCAATGATTGACTGGCGCCTCTGGGGACATTCTTACTAGCTTGATTAGTGAAAAAGGAATACAGGTGTATCAAGCCAGTTTTCATTTTTCTAACCTCTGGTAGAGAAAGAATTTATCATTAACTACCGCTTGACGATACTACGGAAAAACAGGACCACGTTCCTGTCTCAAGATAAAAGGATTGAAGGGGTAAGGGTTTTAGAGGCGGTTTTAGATTTCAGATTTTCGTTGAGGCTTCAACCGCTCCTGGATTTTTACTTCGGGCCCTTCTTTGATTCGCGCCATTGTGTTCCCTGCTTATCTTCCTCCTCTTCAAAATTCTCGGGCCACCCCCGGACAACAATAGCCAGGTAGCGCATGGCATCCACCGCCAGTTTTGCAAAAATCCTCGAAAGGGATTTGACCAGTTCGCAAAAAATCCAGAAGACCGCACCCATTACCAGGATAAACAGCGCCTTCAAAATCACGGTACCTACCCCAAGACCACTTATCCCGTTCCATATCATGTGTAAAAACTGCATGTTGCCCCCTTTTCTGGCTAGCCTTCTTGGATAGTTTACCAGGACTTTTCGGGAACGCTCTTTAAAACTTGGCTGGTGGTCGGGAATCACAGGAAGAAGAAAGCGGATTACGGATTAAGAGACGAGGAACGAGGGGCGAGGGGCGAGGAGAGAGGGTAAGGCTGGTTTTTGGTTTTTGGTTGAAAATCCTGGGGATGCTTTTTGCGTGTCATTTTGGCCAGGGTTATCGCAATCCATACAAAATCCTGTCTGTTACCCGAACTGGTGTGAGACACGGGGAACGGCAGGTTCGAGATTGAAAGGCGACACAACTTTTTGGGACCTGGTTGCTTTCCTGGCGGCAAGGAAGATTCATTGTCCTTCTGCTGCCTTTGTGGTACTTTTTCTCCCTCAAGGGTTAGAAATCATTGGCAGGAAAGGAGAGTCAGACAATGAAATACTTTCTTATTGCAATGTTGACTTTGGCGGTTCCGGCTATCAGCCAGGCAGAATTCTGGGGTAATAGCGACGAGACGAGAGGAGTGGGGTATCTTGCCAAGGCGGACGGAACGAAAATTTACCAGCGTTCCGAGGGGGATGCGGTTGCCGCTACGGTAAAAAAAGATTTTCCCATGGTTGCCTTTGAAAGCAAGAATGAATGGCTTGGTATCGTGGCAGCCGAATCAGTGGAGAACGGTCGGGCTCATGTCCGATACTTCAATAACGGACAAAACGCGAAGGAAGGAAAGAGCACCGCCTGGGTTGACCTGAAGGACGTGGAACGGATCAATTTCAGTTGCTGTGATGACAACGCCCATTGTACCGGCATTAAGGATCCTCTTTTCAGAGCCGCCACGTATACTGATTGTTTTATCCGGTCCATGGAAGCCCGTATCGAAAAACCGACGCCCCCGGCAAACAATCAGGTTACTGACATTGAGCTGGAGAAGTTGAAGTTGCAGCTGGAAATTGAAAAATTGAAACTCGAACAGGAACGGTTGAAGGCAGGGGTTAAGTAGGGGCGGTTTTTGGGCGCTACATTGGAACTGATGGAGTAGGGGTTAAAAGTTCGGATTACGGGGTAAAGAATCGGGGTACGGATTGCGGATTAAGAGGCACTGTCTGCAGTGGTGTGATTTGAGCGTCTGGAAACGAGCGCATGTTTTGGTTCTGGAAATTTACAAGATCACCTCCTGTTTTCCGAGGTCGGAGATATTTAATAACATTAGAAATGTTGAATTTTTTGCCTGTTTCTGATTTGATGCGATGCATGAATAGCGATGCGGAGTACGGAGTAGGGGATAAAAGTTCGGATTACGGGCTAGAGAATCGGGGTACGGATTACGGATTAAGAGGCGCTGTATGCAGTGGAGTGATTTGAGAGTCTGGAAACAAGCGCATGCTTTGGTTCTGGAAGTTTACAAGATCACCTCCTTTTTTCCGAAGTCGGAGATATATGGTATTACCAATCAACTTCGTCGAGCATCCAGTTCCGTTGCAGCCAATATCGTTGAAGGGCAGTCCAGACATTCGACGAAGGACTACGTCCATTTTTTGTATACCTCCCGTGGCTCACTGGAAGATACTCGCTATTTTCTTCTTCTTTCCAGAGACCTCAGTTACTTGCCCACGGAGTCATACAAACGAATCGAAGCAATAGCCCTATCCGTCAGCAAAATGTTAAATGGACTAATCTCATCACTAAAACCCTAATCCGTACCCCGTAATCCGTAATCCGCAGTTAAAAAAATGACCGATTCTTTTCCCGAAATAGTTCACCACGGCGCCTTGCACGGCGTTACCGGCTCTTGCCACGAGCTGCGCCTGTCGCAGGAGGACGGCATTCTGGTGGACTGCGGCCTGTTCCAGGGCAACGACTCCCCCGACGGTGAGGCGGCAGGTAGTGCCTCGTCCCGTTCGACGACTTTCATCGATTTTCCGATCGGGCACATCAAGGCACTGGTGGTAACCCATGTGCATCTGGACCATGTGGGACGTATCCCCTACCTGCTGGGTGCCGGCTTCAAAGGTCCCATCTACTGCTCCGAACCTTCGGCGGTGTTGTTGCCGCTGATGCTGGA
>JAQUCQ010000174.1 GCA_028686145.1 Desulfuromonadaceae bacterium
CCACAACCAGTATTCTTTTATGTCCCTGTTCCACAGAAGTTCTCCTGCATGGTTCGAAGTACAGGAAGTCTAGCATGAGCAGCGGACTGTCAAGACCCTGAATCTCGTTTTTTTGCTTGTCTTAGAAGACCGTACAACGTCAAAACATCTTTAAATTACTGTATAATTCCATCAGCATCAAGTTCAACATATGCTGGTTGCCCAGGAGGTCCGAGCGATTTGTATGGTTTACCGTTCAACTCCACGTCAACTCCGCCGGCATTACTCAAATCCAGTGTGATATTTTTCTCTGCTTTCCACTCGATAACATCTCCGACCGTAAGATCATATTCTTGCGGGCCGGATCCGTCAACCGTTGAGGTTAACGTACCGTTTTGGGTAACTTTTATTTTTAATACAAACCCTTTGGAAACAACTACCGGCGGTGTCGATTTCACTGTTTTTTCAACGTCAGGCAATTCTACTGGAGGCTTCTCAGCCTTAGGCAGCGGAGGAGGAATATCCGGCTCTGTTTTCTTGGCCCGCACAGAGCTTTGCACCGCCTGGATTGCAGGAAGTTGCCGAGGAGGATTTGGGACCGCAGCAGGTTGCGGCTGACGAACAAGAGGAGGCGGAGGCTCTCTGAAGAAAGTCGCAGTAATCAGAATCGCCGTCAATAAAAGCGCAGGGAGCAGCAGTTTTTTAAGAGAGATAAACCGACGCGGTCGGCGGGGGGAAATAGCAGGCGCATGACCTGAATCAGACTTTTCATCTAAAATCCCGAAAAGTTTGTCATACATCCGTGCTATGTCATCAGAATTCAGGCCGAGATAGGCGGCGTATATACGGAGAAAACCCTTGAGGTATGCCTGATTGGCAAATTTGCTAATCTGGTCATCTTCAAGAGCTTTCAAATAAAAAACACCTATTTTTGTTGTTTCCGAAGCTTCTTCAAGCGTAATCCCGTGAAACTCCCGGCAACGGCGGAGAATCGTCCCCGGCGAACCGCCAGAGGCCTCCGGTGAAGAGGAAACCGCATCTGACACTTTGGCCTTACTCACTTGATAAGATCCAGATAGCCAAGAGCTGCGCGGCCTAGTTCACTGTAAGGAATAAGCCGTGCAGCCTCTTTGAATGAGGCTCGTGCGGCATCAATATTGTTCATCTTAAGCTGTGCCTGGCCCAGAAAATAGTGTGCCGCGCCGTAATCATGATAAATCTCGAGTGCCTTGGTATATTCAGCAATAGCTCGTTCGCTCTTGTCCATGGCAAACCAGACTCTCCCCAGAGAAACCCGGATAATCGGATTACGGGGATTCATGGCCTCAATAGCCTGCAGCTCCTCTAGTGCTTTGGGATAATTGCCTTTCCCCAAATAGGCCAAACCAAGATTTATGGAAGCATTTGTATTGTTGTCGTAAAAAAGATCGTCCTTTACAATTTTGAACTGCTGAATGGCACTGTCCCACCGCTTCAGATCAAGATAAGCGACCCCAAGGTCATTGCGGGCAATAGAAAAGTTTGGTTTCAAATTGATGGCTTTCAAAAGCTTTACTTCAGCAAGGTCAGGACGCTTTTTCCCGATAAATGCCTTGCCAAGATTATAGAGAACGTCCGGATTGTCAGGATCAAGCTTCTCGGCCTCAGTCAGCTCGAATAAAGCTGAAGTAAAATTATTTTCTCCCAGATAGGAAAGTCCCATCTGATAGTGGTAATAAGCCGGATTTGGTATGGATTTGCCCCCACCTCGTCCCGATACGCAGCCTGAAACAGCCAGCAATAAGACGAGAGTAGCCATTGAGTAGAAAATATTTTTCATCATATGGATATCCTTGGCCCTGATAAACATGAGGAGTGTGTATCGAAGCTATTTTCTGCAGCACGGCAACTATCCATCAAAAAGTAATATTCCTGAAGTTTGTCAATGCCTTGAAGGTACTGAAGCGGGCTTGTATCTCTTTGTACTCGAGCCGCTTCATACGGTTAAGACTGAAATCCTCAACGTTAAAAGAAGCCATTACGCTGCCGAAGATAATTGCTTGACGAAGCCCATCCTCTGAGAGGTCTCCTGTATTTGCCAGATAGCCCATAAACCCTCCCGCAAAAGTGTCTCCTGCACCGGTCGGGTCGAACACTTCCTCCAACGGATAAGCCGGCGCAGCAAAAACAGTCTCGGCTGTAAACATCAACACACCGTACTCTCCTCTCTTAACAACCAGTCGCTTGCAGCCAAGTGCTATGATTTGCCGGGCAGCTTTGACCAGATTCACTTCTCCGGTGAACTGCCGTGCTTCACTTTCGTTGATTATGACAACGTCTACCTTCTGAAGTACGTTCTTCAGAGCATCTGGCTTAGATGAAATCCAAAAGTTCATCGTATCACAGGCAACGAGTTTTGGATTACGAACTTGCTCCAGCACATTCATCTGCAGATCGGGGTCAATATTGGCGAGAAAGAGATACTCCGCATCACGATATGATTCCGGCAACTCCGGGTGGAAATCCATGAGGACATTTAGCTGGGTGTCAAGAGTTTGAGCTTCATTCAGATCATATCCGTAGCGACCGCTCCAGTGAAACGTCTTACCGGGAATGCGTTTCAAACCGGTAGTGTCGATGTTTCGGCTCTGCAAAAAAGCAACATGCTCTTCCGGAAAATCTTCTCCGACAACCGCTACAAGCGACACATCAGTAAAGAAACTGGCTGAAGTAGAAAAGTAGGTGGCTGACCCGCCAAGGACATTTTCTCCCCTCCCGAAGGGAGTTTCAACGGTGTCAAATGCCACGGTCCCGACAACAACAATACTCATTAGGGTCTCCCACTGTAAAATATTTTACAAGGTATCACGCAGTACATAACGAGTCAAAAGGATTGTAGTACAAACACAATTTCTATCTTTTGCACACGGGGTAGAATAGCCACCTCTTCTTTTATATTGCGGCACTATCCTGTCAACATGAGCTAAAAAAATATTATACCTTGCCCTTTAGTTTGTAGACATACGCCAGTACCTCTGCAACAGCTGCGTAGAGTGCTTCTGGAATTGGCTCATTTTCTTTAACCTGATCATACAGTTCACGGGCCAGGAAACGGTTTTCCACCAGTGTAATACTGTGTTCACGGGCGATCTTCTTAATCGCCTCGGCCATGATATCCATCCCCTTGGCAAGTACGACCGGTGCCGCCATTTTCTGCCGGTCATATTTAAGGGCAACGGCAAAGTGAGTCGGGTTGGTGATGATGACATCGGCCAGCGGGATGATTTTGGTCATCCGGCGGCGGGCAGCCTGAAACTGTAACCTTCTTATTTTACTCTTTATTTCAGGGTTTCCTTCGGACTCTTTATGCTCATCCTTGACCTCCTGTTTGGTCATTTTGAGATTCTCCACATAGCGCCACTTGACATAGAGCATGTCAAGCAGACCGAGAACGATCATGATGCCGCAGGTATGGATGACAATTTTAAAAGCAATGTGACCCACAAAATCAAAAATTGTTTGGATATCGGCCTCTGCTAGAAAGGTGATATTCTGCATTTCATCCCGGACCACACCGTAGGCAATCCAGCCAACGACCAATAGTTTAAGAAGCGATTTCAACATCTCAACGAGCGCATCTTTATTAAACAAGCGCTTGAAACCATTCAGGGGATTGAGCTTGTCAAAACTTACTTTCAGACGTGAGGTACGAAATTCAAACCTGCCATTATCCTGAACCAGACTCGAGAGTACAGCGGTAACTATAATTGTTATAATGAGGGGCGCAATTAACAGCACAACTGTCCCAAACATCTTAAGCACCAGAGCATAGAGGTTTGATTCGTTCAGTTGGAAGGTGCCCATCGTTGACAAAATTTTGACCATACTCTGCTTAATCCCGGACATCATGAAACTGCCAAAGATATAAAGACAAACAATGCCGGTAAGCAGAGTAAGTGATGACGTCAGCATCTGACTCATCGGCGGTGGACTATCTTCGCGCGACTTTTCTAGTCTTTTGCCAGTCGGTTGTTCAGTTTTGGAGTGTTTATCAGAATCTTCGGCCGTAGGTCATCCCCCCTTTGCCATAAGCCGGTAGAGTGCATCTATTTGGGCGGAAAGATCCCCAAAAGACACTTCAAGAACATGAAAAAATATGGTCAAGGTCGTCCCCAAAATAACCAGCCCCAACCCGACGTTAAGCGGCAGACTAATCATGAAAATATTCATCTGTGGAAACGCTCGGGCCATAATGCCAAGCGCAACGGAGGTGAGGAGCAGGGCAACCATAACCGGTGCGGCCAGGCGGATTCCGATGATAAAAATATCAGCGGCCCGCATGACGAGAAAATGTACCAGCTCTCCGCTCAAACGCCACCCTCCCAACGGAATCACTCTGAAACTGTCCATGATGGCACGGATAAATAGAAGGTGAATATTAAGTGACAGGAACATAAGTGTCGCAAACAGTGTCTGAATAACTGACATGAGCTGGACCTGTGTACCTCTAGATGGATCTATGATTGATGAGATGGTCAGACCCATCTGCATGCCAATAATCTGGCCGCTGAATTCAACAGCGGAAAAGATAATCTGGGTTATGAATCCCAGGGTTAAACCGATCATAACTTCACTGAACGCCAGCAAGGCAAGACTGAAAGCATCAGACGGCATCTGGGGGAGCGCCACCGAGAGCGTTGGGAAACAGACAAGTGTGATCATGAAGACTATGAACGCCTTGATGCGGACCGGCACCATGCGCCCACCAAACACCGGTAGTGCAGCAAAAATTCCGGCCACGCGACTCAGCACAAGCATAAAAAAAATTACTTCACGGGGAGACGGAAATGGGAGCAGCGGAAACATGGGAGGCTAACGCCTCATGATGGGGATAAATGAATATATCTCACGGGTAAAGTCACTCATGTAGCTCATCATCCAGGGGAAAAAGATGATCATGGCAACCATGACAGCGATAATTTTGGGGGCAAAGGCGAGCGTTGCCTCGTTAATTGAGGTAACGGCTTGAAAGACGCTGACCAGAAGACCGACGACCAGACTGGCGATCAGGAGCGGTGCAGCCAGCATCATTGCAGTTTCAAAAGTGCGCCGGGCAAGTTGTACAACCAATTCAGGAGTCATGATGTATCACCTAGCCAAAACTTTTTACGAGTGAACCAATTACCAGTCCCCAGCCATCCACCAGCACAAAGAGCAGGATTTTAAACGGGAGAGAGATCATGACCGGTGGCAGCATCATCATGCCCATTGACATTAAAACCGATGCGACGACCATATCAACGACGATAAAAGGAATATAGATTAAAAATCCGATCTGAAATGCGGTCCGCAATTCTGATATCATGAATGCAGGAATGATGGTCAGGGTCGGAATATCTTCCGCATTCTTGGGCCGAGGCAGCTTGGAGAGGCTCACAAACAGCGACAGATCTTTTTCTCGCGTCTGGGAAAGCATGAAATTGCGTACCGGCCTAACAGCCCGCTCCATGGCCTGCTCCTGACTGATCTGCTGCGCTTTCCATGGTTGGTAGGCATCTTTATTAATCTGCTGCCATACCGGCGTCATAATGAAGAACGTCAGAAACAAGGACAATGACAGAATAACTTGGTTGGAAGGAGCTGCCTGAGTGCCCATTGCAGTGCGTAAAAAAGAAAGCACTACTGAAATGCGGGTAAATGAAGTCGTCATGATCAGCAAACCTGGTGCGAGCGACATGATTGTCAACAACAGGAAGATCTGAACCGTAACCGCAACATCATTTGGTTTGGTGGCAGTGCCAACCCCGATATTAAGCGACGGGAACGGAATCGGTGCCGCATATATGACGCCGCTCACCAACAACAGCAGTGCCGTCAGACATAGAATAAAAGAGCGTTTTGAGTGGTGCCGGATTATCATTTTTTTTGTCTCAACCGAGTCAACAGCGTGGCAAAACTGCTCTGTTCCTGTTTTTCTTCGATGACTTCGATCTCTTCCAGCATGTCGATCTGCTTGATAAACGTCAAACCGGTGTCACTGCTTGCCAGTAGTAGGTACTCACCGCCAACCTCAAACAGCATTAAAGCTTTTTTAGGGCCCAGGTAGCGCGTTTCTACCAGACGGATATGCTTTGAAAGTAGTTGCTGTCCGACCGGCAGCCCCCTCATCAACTTGCCGGAAAAATGCCAGATAAGCAGAATAAGCCCGATAACAAGGGCCAGAGCTGCAACCATTTGCAGGATACTTGACAGAAAGCTGAACTCTTGACCAGAGCTGTCAGCAGCCGAAACTAGAGAAGGGAACAAGATAATAAGTGCGGAAGCCGCACCTTTCACAAAATTTTCTCCACCCGCTCGTTTGGAGAGACGATATCCACAAGGCGGACACCGAATTTTTCGTTAACGACAACCGCTTCACCACGAGCGACCAGTTTGGAGTTGACAAAAATGTCCAGCGGTTCTCCGGCCAGCTTTGTCAATTCGACAACCGCTCCTTGGTTTAGTTGCAGAATATCCTTAACCAGCAGCTTGGTCCTTCCCAGTTCGACCGTCACCTGCAGAGGAATATCAAGAATGAAGTCGAGATTTTTCTTGTCAGGTGCCGTTTGATTCTCTTCAGGCGTATCACTCACTACTGCCCCCTATTGGTGCAAATCTTGCTGATCTGAATTGCCTTGTTGCCATGCTTTATGCCCGGAATCCCGAAATACTTGGGTACCCCCTCTACCTTGACAACCATCTCGCTCGAGCAGGCATTATCAAGCATAATGGTGTCACCCGGGGTTAGATCAAGCAGTTCACGCAGGGTAATACTGGCATTTCCCATCTCGACAGTAGTCTCCATCGGTGCTTCCAGTATCTCGGAGGACAGACGGAATGACCACTGCGGGTCGATCGCCATCAGATCGAACTGCATGCCAGTCTTGAGTTTGTCTCGAATCGGATCGATGGTCATGTACGGC